>JBKJXJ010000536.1:0-3428 GCA_046716125.1 Candidatus Eiseniibacteriota bacterium | reverse complement strand
GCCGCATCGGCCGCACTCACGCGGTGGCCACGCCCACGGCTCCATGACGCCCCGTCATGTAAAGCCCGAGCGTGCGTTCGTCGGTATTGGACGGGCGCGCCTCATACGTGAGCCGTCCTTCGTACATCACCGCCACGCGGTCGCTCAAGGCCAGGATCTCGGCGAGATCGGATGAGATGAGCAGCACGCCGCGCCCCGCGTCGCGCTCGGCCAGCAGCCGCCGATGGATGGCTTCGGCCGCGCCCAGATCCACGCCACGCGTGGGATGCGCGACGAGCAACGTCTTCGCTCCGCGGGTCAGCTCGCGCGCGGCGATCAGCTTCTGCTGGTTCCCGCCTGAGAGCTGTCCCGCCAGGAGCCCCGGCGATGGCGGGCGCACGTCGTACTCGCCCAGCAGCACGGCGGCGCGCGCGCCCAGCGCCCACGGGTTCAGGAACGGGCCGAACCCCAGCGCCGGTTCGTGGTGGCGGCCGAGCGCCAGGTTCTCGGCCAGCGTCATCTCGGGCACCAGCCCGTCGCGCAGGCGGTCGCTCGGGATGTGGGCGAGCCCCGAGCCGAAGTGTTCGCGCGCGGTCCGCCCGGCCATGTGCCGGCCGGCGATGACGACCTCACCGCGGGACGGGATTCGCAGCCCGGCGATGCACTCGGCCAGCTCGAGTTGGCCGTTGCCCTCGACCCCGGCGATGCCCAGGATCTCGCCGCTCGCGACCGACAGCGAGATGCCGCGGAGTGCCGGGATGCGCCGGTCATCGAGGGCCTCGAGACCGCGCACCTCGAGCATCGGCACCCCCGGCGGCCGCGGGTCGCGCGCGCGGAGCCCCGCGAGCGGGCGGCCCACCATGAGCTCGGCGATGGCCTCGGTCGTGAGCGCCGCCGCGAGGCCGCCGCCCACCACGCGGCCGTCGCGCATGACGGTGACCCGCCGGGCGAGTGCCTTGACCTCGGCCAGCTTGTGGGTGATGAGCACGATCGTGGTGCCCTGCGCGTTGAGTGAGCGCAGCACCTGGAACAGCTCGTCCACCTCGTGCGGCGCCAGCACCGCCGTCGGTTCGTCCAGGATCAGCACGCGCGCGCCGTGATGCAGGGCTTTCAGGATTTCGACCCGCTGCTGGACGCCGACCGCGAGCCCGCCTACCCGCGCCCTCGGTTCCACCGGCAGGCGGTAACGCTCCGCCAGGCCTGCGACCTCGCGCTCGGCCGCCGCGCGGTTCAAGCCGCCGATCGGGCTGTGCGGCTCGTGGCCGAGGACGATGTTCTCCGCCACGGTGAGCGTGTCCACGAGCATGAAGTGCTGATGGACCATCCCGAACCCGAGCCGCATGGCGTCCGAGGGCCGGTGGAGGCGTACCGGCCGGCCATCCACCTCGATCGTGCCGGCATCGGGCTGGATCAGCCCGTAGAGCACCCGCATGAGGGTGCTCTTGCCCGCCCCGTTCTCGCCCACCAGCGCGTGGATCTCGCCCGGCAGCAGGTCGAGCGAGACGTTGTCGTTGGCGAGGACGGGGCCGAATCGGCGGGTGATGCCGCGCAGGGCGACCGCAGGGGCGGGCATGGTCGCGCGAGACTAACGGCCGCGCGGGCATGCGTCTAGCGAGGCCGACTGTCCTCAAGGACAGTTGAAGGCCCTGTCATTTCATCCGCCGCGCGGCGGATAGACGGCCCTGTCATTTCGAACGGCGGGTGTTCTACCAATGCGGAGGCTTGGGAATGGACCGGCCCCCGGGAAGCACCCATGGGTCGGCAAAACTGACACCTGGCGTACGCCTCCCGACCGCCACGCCGGTTGATTCGAGGCACGCGATGTAGGCGAGATGGCGCGCGGTCACGTGCGGGTCGATGAGCCGGCGATGCCACGTCCCGATGCACGCCGGGGCCCCGCGTTGCCGTGAACCGTCGGCAGAACGGCGCCTTGCAAGATGCGGCCCGGTCCTGCATCGCGTGGGCCGGTTCACCTTGGCGCTGCCGACCCGACCGATGATTTCCTCATCTTTACGAGCGGGGACGGCGTGGCTTGACCCTTGCTTGTTTCGGGCTACCGGGCACCAGCATGAGCTTCTCACGAGGAAACACGACACAAGCCAAGGAGAGTTCGCCAATGAAGTTTCCCGCGCTGACCCGCATCGCGACCGCCGGACTACTCGCCACGTGCCTCGCCCTCTCGGGTTGCGGCAGTGACCCGCCCACCTCGCCCGGAATCCAACCCGAGATCGCGAACCTCACGGACGACTTCTCCTATCAGGTTTCGAGCGTCACAAACTTCTCCGGAACGGCCCCGTATTCGTGGCAGAACACCGGGATCAGCGCCAACGTCAATCAGTCAACCACCGTCACGGCCGGCAGCATGACGCTGGTTATCACCGACGCCAACGGCACCCAAGTGTATTCCCGGTCCCTCAGTGACAATGGGACGTTTGTCACGGCGGACGGGGTCGCGGGAACCTGGACTATCCGCGTTACGTACAGCGGCGGTAGCGGGACGGTGAACTTCCGCGCACAGAAGAAGACCTGACCGACACGTGGGGTGAGCCACCGGGACCTCGATCAACGCCCCAGGCTCCAGTAGGCCACGGCCCATTCTGCCTCCGTCGCCTGATGCCGAATCAGGAAAAACCATTTAGGCGTGTCAAGGACGTAGAAGCACTCCGGTCTCCTACCCCGGCCGGTGCACGTAGACGACCGTGACGTCGTCCTCGAGCGGGCTCCCGTGGCCGAACGCGTTGACGCGGTTCAGGAGATCGTCCACAGCCTCGTGGGCCGGGCCCGCCGGCCAGTCCTCGAGCCACGCCTTGACGCGCTCGTCGCCGAACATCTCCCCGGTCTCGACACCGCGCTCGATGACCCCGTCGGTGACCATTGCCAGCGTCGCCCCGCGATCGAGGTGGGCGAACCCCAGCTCGTAGGTGGCGTCGGCCTGCGGTCCGAGCAGCGTGCCGCCGACCGACAGCTCGCTCACGCCGCGCGGGCCGCGCAGCAGCGGGGGCGGGTGCCCGGCATTGATGTAGCTGAAATTCCCGTTCTTCTCGAGCACGCCGAACACCATCGAGATGAAGCGCGACACGAGGCCGCTGCGGTGGATGATGCCGTTCAGCCGCTCGACCACCCGCTGCAGCTCGAAGTCGCTCGCCACCCCCATGCGCAGCCCGGTCGCAACGTCGCGCGCCTGCAGGGCGGCCGGCAGACCGTGACCCGACGAATCGGCGATCGCGATCCCGAGCGTGTCGTCGTCGACCTGGATGAAGTCGTAGAGATCGCCGCCCACCGACTGGGCCGGCACGCTGACGGCCGCGATGTCGAACCCGCTGAAGCTCGGCCGTCCATTCGGGAGCAGCGAGAGCTGGATGAGCCTGGCCTGGGCGAACAGATCCTCCAGGTCGCGGCGCTTGCGGTGCTGGCCGAACGCGTAGTGAAGCGAGGTGAGCGCCGAGGCG
>JBKJXJ010000535.1:0-16448 GCA_046716125.1 Candidatus Eiseniibacteriota bacterium | reverse complement strand
GAGAGCACGACGAGCGCGATCATCAGCTCGATGAGCGATGCGCCTCGTTCGGCGGGTCGGGTCGTCACGGCGAAATGGGTCACGGTGTCCCTATTTGGTGAGGATGAGTCCGGATGACATGTAGCTCACGGTGTCGCGGTTGCCGCGAGCGTCCCGCAGGATGATCAGGCCCGAGCCGTTGATGCGCCCGTCCTTCAGCATCGTCGGCAGGGTGGAGGTGGCGGAGTAGAAGGTGATGCCCCGCGGAAGCTTCCACTTGGCCCACGCGGGGATGAATCCGCTCGGGTAATGCACGTGGTAGTCCGCGCCCAGACTGCCGGGGGCGATGTGGATCGGCTGCTCCATCTGGTTCGCCATCGCCTTCTCTCTCGCGATCCGGAACTGGGCGGCGAGGTTCTCGGTCGCCCCCTTGAGCTGATAGGTGGCCGAGATCCTGGTGAACGCCGGGATGCTGAACGCGATCAGCATGCCCATCACCAGGATGGTGATGGCCATCTCGACCAGGGTGAATCCGGACGTGCGTGATCGGCTCATGGAATAGTGTCCCCAACGAGATAGCAGTGCGTGTGCCATGGGGGACGGGGCGCCCCCCCGGCTGGGTCACCCAAGACCATCGGCCAAGTGCGCCTTCGACTTGAGGGGATGGGGCGAGTGCCCCCTGGCCTTCGAATGTCGCCGCGCTCGAGGTCGCGTCGAACGCAACCTGCAATGCGTCGTGCGGGTGGGGTGCTCGGGGTCGGGGAGTCGCTCAGCCCGCGGGAGCGGGCGCCCTGGGGCGGGATTTCGCCCGCCGCGGCCTCGCGGGAGGGTCCCCGGCCAGGTCGGCGAGGACCAGGCACATCTCTGCCCGGGTCGGCCCGCGATCGCCATTGCCGACGAGCGACTCAGGCTCGCGGCCGGGCGTGCCCGTTCGCAGCTCCCGGCGACAGTCCATGTGGCGCCGCTCGCCCGGGACCGGGCTCCACGGCAGGCGCAGCCCCGAGTCCCTGACGCGCGCCAGATCCCTCACCAGGTCGTCCCACTCCACGGGATCGTCGGGGTCGGACCTGGGCTTCCTGGGCAGGAGCTTCAGCTCGACCATCGCCGAGCGCAGACTCTCTCCACTCGCGGGGACGCGATCGAGCGGGTGGCGCGTCGCCAGCAGGAGCGCCCGCCACCACTCGGCGCGGGTCGGCCGCCGGTCGCCCTTGCCGCCCACCGGGATCAGGGCCGCGCACTCCGCCCACTCGAGGTACGGCTGCGTCCAGCTCGAGTCGGGACGCCGCGTGGCGAGCCGGGCCGCGACGAACTCGAGCGGATCCACGACCGGGGCCTTCTCCCACCGCGCGGTCGGATCGTCGGGCCTTCGAATCTCGAAGTGGAGGTGGGGCGAGGTCGCGCGGCCGGACATCCCCACCCTGCCGATCTGCCGGCCCCCTCCCACGTACTCGCCCTGCCGCACGGTCACCGAGCCGGGCGCGAGATGCGCGTAGACGCTGTAGACCAGGCCGCCATCGATCAGCCGGTGGGCCAGCACGACGTGGCACCCGTAGCCGCGGTTCCAGCCCTTGCCGCCGATCTTGACGACCAGTCCGCCACCGGCCGCGCGCACCGGACCGCCACCGCCGCCGTTCGAGAGATCCGCGCCCTGATGACCGCGGTTCTTCGCACCCGGCTCGCTCACCCCGCGCATGGCGCGATAGCCGGAGCCGCCCTCATACGTGGCCGCGGGGGTCACGTAGGGATCACCGACCGGATGGAGCCAGGATCCACTCCAACCCCAGCGCGAGGACACCTCCGAGCGGACGGGCAGGAGTCCGGCCAGCAGCACCGGCGCGGCCAGCGCGCACAGCCCCGGGACCCGGAAACGAGCGCGGCGTGGCGGAACGGTCGGGAGGGGCATGGGGGCCTTCCGTGAAAGAGGGGAGGGCGGCGCGATCGCCGGAGCCTAAATGGCTTCGCTCAACTCGGCAACGCTCCGAGCTACCGGAGAACCACCAGCCTCGCGGCGAGGGCACCGTCGCCGCGGAGGCGGGCGAAGTAGACGCCGCTGCCCCACCCGCGCGTGATCGTCCCCGGGATCTCGGCGGACCACCCACCCGAGTGCTGGACGAGCGGGGTCGACCGCACGCTCCGGCCGGCGAGGTCGAAGATCTCGATGACGCCCCCGGACGCGGGCGCTTCGCCTCCGAGATGCAGCCGGAGCGGCTGCCCCGCGCGCAGTGGGCTCGGGCCGAGCCGCAGCTCGAGCCGCAGGAGAGGCCGGACCGGAGCGGGGACCGAGACCGAGAGCTCGGGCACGAAGCGGCGTCGCTCCATCAGCCGCTCGGTCTCGGCCGTGGGGAGGAAGTAGAGCACCGACACCTCGCCGGCACTCCCGGGCGCGATCATCGGCCGGGCGGCGCCCCCTTCCGTGACCATCGTGATCTCGGTGCTGCCGTGATCCCAGCCGCGCACCGGATCCCGCCGGTTGTATCGCACCTGGGAGATCCCTCCGTTGATGGCGATGAATCCGGCGTGCACGCCCCCCGCCTCGTCCACGCGCACGACCGGGTTCTGGATGCTCTCGCCGCGGGACACGATGACGGTCTCGATCGGGTAGTCGGTGGTCCCGTTCGGGAGGCGACGCTGATATCGGAGCTGGTTGACGCCGCCCGATCCGCTCACCTGCCAGACGATGTGCACCATGCCGGTCGCGTCCGCCGCCGCGTCGACGGCCGGTTGGGAATAGCCGTTCCCGGCGACGAGGCGGGGGATGTCGAATCCGGTCGCGGGAGTGGATCGCGCGTACCAGACCGACGAGGCCGCGCTCGACCGGTCCGACCAGAGGACATAGGACACGCCGTCGGGCGCGACCGCGACCACCGGCGCATCGGGGGACGCGCTGGCTGCCGTGACGACGATAGACGTCCCGAAGGGCGAGTAGTAGGTGAACGTCATGTACCGGACCCGTGGCAGCGCGCCCTCGGTGTAGAGCCACGCCACGTGGACCCTTCCGAAGCGATCCACCCCGACGCTCGGGTAGCGCGAATCGCCGACCAGGTCGGTCAGCCGCCGCTCGTTGGACCAGACGCCGCCGATGCGCGAGCGGTAGTAGAGCTCCCCTGAGCCGTGGCGGGTGTCGCTCCACGTCACGACCAGGTCGCGGCCGCCCGGGAGCGCAGCGACGCTCGGGTCGGTCGCGGAACCGGGACTCTCACTCACCTGGACCGGCTCGGCCCAATCGCCGATTGGGGGGCGGGTGCGCAGGACGATCTGAGGGCGGCCCGCGCGGCGCTCGCTCATCGCGACCGTGACGGACCCGTCCGCAAGGCTCAAGGCCCGATTGGCGGCGCCCGAAGGCCAGATCGGGCTGAATCCGCCGGGGGTCGCGAGTGCGGCCGGCTCCCAGCCCGGCGCCCGGACCTGAAGCCGGTAGCGCACGTCGTCGCCGATCTGCTGGATCTGGTGCAGCGCGACATTCGTGTAGGCGCCCAGGACCGAGCGCGTGTTCGGGACCGTCTCGTCGTCGAACTCGGTCCGCCCGAGGAACCCCGGGAAGGGATCCTGACCGTCCCCCCGGTTCACCCCGGAGATCAGGTCATTGAGCCCGTCGGCCTCGATCAGGCGCAGTCCCTGGGAGGTGCCGACGTTGACGCGATTGGACGCGACGGCGAGCGTCGTCAGCACGTTCTCGTTCACCTGATAGACGAGCAGCCCCTCGCCCAGCAGATTCCGGTCGAAGCCCTCGCGCTGCCGGTTCTCGATCAGGAAGTGCTCGGGACTGTCCTCGCCCTGGAACCAGGCCTCGACGATCGGCGCGCCGCTTTCGAGCGATCCCTGGACGATGAGCGAGTCGGAGGTCGGGCGCACGACGTCACGCCAGCCGAGCCACTTCATGGGCCATGCGCCGAGGTGGGATGGGAACTCCGGCGAGAGCCCGTCGGTCCCGTAGCTCCCGGTGGCCATCAGCGACCAGTTCCCGGGACCCGAGTTCGTCGTGCCGCCGACCGTGCTGGCGTCGTAGAGGTCGGGCAGCCCGAGCGCGTGTCCGAACTCGTGGCAGTAGACGCCGATCTCCGACGGTTGTCCGGACCGGATCGACGAGAGCTCGGGCAGGACCGAGAAGCGGTCCACGCGGATCTTGATCGAGGGGGCGCCGGGACGCGGCGAGTGCGTCTCGAACGATTCGCCATTGGACCAGGCGGTGAGGCGCGAGGTGACCGACCACAGGTTGTCCCGTGCGATGGTCGCCTCGCCCGGGAGCCCCGAGTGGACCACCCACAGCATGTCCACGAAGCCATCGCCGTTCTGGTCGTAAGGCCGCCAGTCGACCAGGCTGTCGGCGGACTGGAGCGAGGCGTTCACGAATCCGTACATGTTCCGGGGCGCGCTCAGACCGAGACCCCAGTTGTTGTTGGCGTAGTAGTCCTTCGGCGGCGCCAGGGCGATGGTCGCGACCACCTTGCCGATCACCCGGATGCGGTTGCCGGAGACCCAGCGGTAGTAGTCGAACACCGAGCCGGTCGCGGTGACCCCGTTGGTGTCGAACAACGTGCGGTCGAAGTACTGGGCGGGTGTGTCGCCGCCATAGATCGAGGTCCCGAGGGCCTGGTTGGAGAATCCGACCAGGATGACCGGGACGTTCCACACGGTCTGGACGGCGCTGGTCCCGAGGTGTCCGGCATGGACCGGCACGTCGAAGAGACGGGCGTCGAACGCCTGGGCAAGCTCAGGCGGAACAGTGCCTGCGGGAGTAGGCATGACCGCGGATGCCGGCATCGCCATTGCGGCCATCCAGCAGACCACGAACAGGGCGCGCGGCAGGTGATCGGATACGCTCAGCACGTGACTCCAGTGCCCGGTGGGCCGAGTAGACCCGCGTCTACTATCGGGGTTCCCCAGGGTGCCGGTCAAGTGCACGTCAATCCGCCCGGATGCGCCCCCTTGATATTTCGCGACGCCTGACAGGTGTGCTAGCGTCATCTCGTCGTGCCTCCAAACGCCCGCCGAGCTCTCGACACCCACCGCCTGCCCCTGATCGCGCTCGCGGCCCTGTGCTTCTGGGTGCTCCCCGCCCGGGCCCTGGCGCTGGACCTGCCCCCGCTGCGCAGCAGCGGTCCCACGTTCTTCACCGCCGATCTCGCCATCTCGCTGGACCGCGATCAGCATCCCGGACTCTCGGTCTCGATCACGGTGCCCTATCCGGGACTCGATTGGTTGCGGGTCAAGGGCCCGGGCGGAGGGGATCGCTACGGCGCCGGGGTCGAGTTCACCGTCGTGTTCGAGCCGCGCGCCGACGGGGAGCACCGCGGGGACGCGTGGGAGCGCCGGCTCGTCGTCGCGGGCTTCTCCGACACCCGCGTGCCCAACGCGGTTATGGTCGAGAAACGCACATTCGCCCTGCCCCCGGGCCGGTACAAGGTCCGCGTCGGCGTGCGGGACCTGAACGCGGACTCCCGTTCCGTGGTCCAGGAGCACCTCACCGTTCCCGACTACAGCCGGTTGCCGGTCGGCTTCGCCGACCTCGAGCTGGGGGTGGTGGACAGCGCCGGCGGTTTCCGACCGGTGCCGACGAGGCGTTTCGGGGTCGAGGCCGGGACGATCGGTGCGCGCGCCTCCCTGTTCGATCGTCGTGAAGGGTCGTGGCCCCGCCGGTATCCGCTCCTGTACCGGGTCCGGGGGGAGGACGGCGAGGTGGTCGTTTCGGGTAGCCAGGAGTACAGCCTGGCCGCCTCGGGCGATCCGCTGATCGTCAAGCCCGCCTCGCTCGACCTGTTCCTCGGCAGCTACGTCTTCGAGGTGGAGCTGGTCGAGGGCAAGTCACGCTGGCGCGTCGAGCGCGCCTTCGAGGTGGATGAGAGCGGGCCGCCGACCGGCCGGGAGTTCGCGCGCATGCTCGAGCCCCTCGCCTACGTCGTCTCGCCCGAGGAGATGGACTGGCTGCGGGCGCTCCCGGCCGAACAGCAGGCGCAGGGCTGGGAGGAACTCTGGCGGCGGCGCGACCCGACGCCCGAGACGCCGCGAAACGAGCTCCAGCTGGAGTTCTTCCGGCGGGTTCGCTACGCGGAGCGGCACTTCCAGGGATTCGGCCCCGGATGGCGTGCGGACATGGGTCGCATCTACATCAAGTTCGGGCCCCCGGACCAGATCGAGAACCGGCCGCCTTCATTGACCGCGCCCCAGCTCGAGATCTGGTACTACAACCAGCCCTACCGGCGGCTGGTGTTCGCGGACCGGGAGGGATTCGGGCGCTTCACGCTGCAAAACCCCGCGGCCGAATGAGCGGGACCGCTCGGCCGGTCTCCGGCGTCGTCTCCCTGGCCGCTCTGGACGTGCGCCGCCGGCCGGATCACGCGAGCGAGATGGGGAGCCAGCTCCTCCTGGGCGAGGTGGTCCGCGTGGTCCGTCGCACGGCCGGCGACCGCTGGCTCCTGGTGGAGAACGCCGCCGACCACTATCGGGGCTGGGTCCGGTCGTGGGGCGTGTCCCTGTGCGGCCCGCGCCAGATCGCCGACTGGCGCCGCCGTGCCCGGACCCGGGCGTCGGCGCTCTGGATGGAGGTCCGGCACGCTCCCGGCCGTGGCCCGCTCGTCACCCCGCTCTTCTGGGGATCCCGCGTCATCGCCGGGCGGGCGCAGGGACGCTTCCGGAGGATCCAGCTCCCGGACGGTGTCCTGGGTTGGGTGGAGTCGCGCGGCCTCGAGTCGGGCGCCGCGACCCCGCGTCCGCTCCCCGCGCGTGCGAGGGAACTTCTTGGGATTCCCTACCTCTGGGGAGGCCGCACGCCGGCCGGATTGGACTGCTCGGGTTTGGTACAGATGCTCCTGGCCGAACAGGGGATCAGGGTGCCCCGGGATGCCGGGGACCAGGAGCGCGTCAGCCGCCCGCTCGGGCCCCGACGGCGACCCAGACCAGGGGATCTGGCGTTCTTCGGTCCCCTCGGGGCGCCCGCGGGGCACGTCGGCGTCATCATCGGAGATGGCCTCTACCTGCATGCCAGAGGGCGGGTCCGGGTGAGCAGTCTTGACCCTACTAACACATTATTTGACAAGGACTTGGGCGCTCAGTTCCGGGGGACGAGAACCCCCCCGGGCTGACCCGCCCGCCCGTCTCCAAGCCCCCCCTCAGGGGCCCCATATTCCAGTTGACAGACTTCCAGGTCCCTCTCTACCCTGCCGTGGGCGTTTGCCAGGATCCTCCCCATCCATAGGAGGTGTGGTCCTGGTTTTTTCTTGTGCTCCATCCCATGGATGCGATGGAGCCTTTGTCATGCGGCACTGAACCGATCCGAATCGACGACGAAAGGAGGTGGGGCTCCTAGAGAAACCGCGTTGTAGTCCACAGGCCACGTTCTTCGGCTTGATTCTGCATCGTGGCTTCGAAGCTCTTCTTCATTCACAGGAGGCAGTAACTCATGATGAACCGTCGCAATGCGAAGATCCTCGTCCTCGGCGCGGCGCTGGCGCTCGCGCTCCCGGCTGTGGCCTCGGCGCAGATGTCCCGTGTCGAAGGTATGGCCATCCAGGGCGATTTCATTAAGGACTGGTCCGGCATCTTCACGTACACGTCGCAGGTGGCCAATGTCGGCAACCTGGTGTACGGCGAGCTGGGCAATGTCAGTTCCCCGCCGGTGACGTTCGACCGGAGTGTCGGCGCCGTCATCGGTAACCTGTGGGAGGGCCGGCTCGGGACGTGGGCGATCCATCTCCGTGAGCAGACCCCGAACCTCGGTCAGGGCGACGCGGCCGGCGGTCCCGGCCCGGGATCGTTCGGCTCGGACCCCAACACGCACACGTCGGAGTCGTTCGACATCATGTGGGGGAGGAAGTTCGGAACCACGAGCTTCGGACTCCGCGTGAACCGCTCGCATGGCAGGATCCTGCAGGAGGTCGGTGGTGTGACCAGCAAGCTGGAGGCGGACTTCACGCTGGCCGACCCCAATCTCTCGCGTAACGTGCTCGGTGTGGGCGCGGGTTTCGGCTTCGAGCTGAGCCCGACCTCGAACGTCGAGATCGGCCTGCTGTGGCAGAACCGCTCGTGGCTGCTGGAGGTTCCGGGCGGTATCGCCGAGCAGGACGGCGGCAGCGCCTACCTGCTGGCGGGCCGCGCCATGTGGCAGTGGCAGCCCAACGTCATGGTGGTGCCGGTGGTCAAGTACTACAACTTCGACCTTGGCGAGAAGTCCACCCCGACGGGCGGCCCGACGACCAGCTTCGACAACAGCCGCAAGGGCTGGCAGGCCGGAGCGGCGGGCAACTGGACCCTGGGCTCGAACGATCTGTTCGTCCTGGGTGTCAACCTCGCGCAGAACAAGCTGAAGCAGCAGGAGGACCTGTTCGGCCTCGGCTTCGGTGACACGCTCGAGGTGACGGAGTCGTTCACGCCGCAGCTGTTCGCGGCCCTCGAGACCCACGTCAACTCGTGGTTGACGGTGCGTTTCGGCGCCAACAAGGGTGCCTTCGAGAAGTTGAAGGTCAAGCAGAACAACGGGGACATCCTCGAGTTCACGAGCTCGACGTTCAGCATGAACCTGGGCGCCGGTCTCAAGTTCGGCAACCTGCAGCTGGATGCCATTCTGGACGACCGCTTCCCGAACCACCTGCCGTACTTCATCAGCGGCGACTCGACCAGCGACATGTTCGCGAAGGTCACCGCGACGTATCCGTTCTAGTTCCAAAGTCGAGATCCAGCGACTGGGGGGGGCCAGCATGGCCCCCCTCGTCGTTTTGTGGTGCGCCCGGCAGTCCCTCCGACGGCTCCACACCGGCCCGGTCGTAACGGCCCGTCGTTCCGGACGCCCCACCGCCGTGCTGCGAACCGCCCAGGAGGTTACGAAATTCGAACTGCCCAACCCTTGGCGGCGCATGGCGTTGTCTACCATGCCACACCGGGACGCATGACGATTTGGCGTTGACAGTGGACTTGACTCGGGCATAACTTCGCCTCGTGGGTCACATCCCCCTCGTCGAACCAGGCCAGCGGAAGGCGTCCAGCGCATCACGCGCTGGACATGACACGAGGAAAGACGTGCACAGAAACCGTCCGTCGTTGACGTCCCCCGTCAAGCGTTCCGGTTGTATCCCCGTCTCGCTCCGTCCTGGAGACGGCCGCACTCCATCGCTCCGGAAAGGAGAAATGCCCATGCTTCGCAAAGCAACCCGGGCCATCGCCGCAGCGGTCGTTCTGGCCTTCGCACTGATCGGGCCGGGATCCCAGGCGGGGACCACCGGAAAGCTCACCGGTTTGGTCCGCAACGAGAAGGGCCAGCCGATCGTGGGCGCCAACATCCGGCTCGAGGGACTGCGCATCGGCGCGCTGACCGACGACGAGGGCCGCTACCTCATGATCGGCGTCCCCGCCGGCGTGTACCCGGTCCGGGCCAACATGCTTGGGCATGCCCCGTTCCTGGCGTCGGGGGTCTCGATCCAGCCGGATTTCACGACCGAGCTGAACATCAACATGAAGACCGAGGCCGTCCAGATGGACGAGGTGCGGGTCGACGCCGAGCGCCCGCTGCTCCAGAAGGACGCGACCGGGACGACCCGGTTCATCAACTCCGAGGACATCGCCAAGCTCCCGACCCGCGGGTACCGCGACGCGGCGGCACAGCAGACCGGCGTCGTCAACTTCCAGCGCCAGATCGACAACGAAGCGCAGAACCAGAACACGCTCATCGTGCGCGGCGGGCGCCCCAACGAGATCGCCTACTACGTGGACGGGTTCTCGCAGCAGGACCCGCTGACCGGCACCTCGAGCACCTCGATCAGCAACAACGCGATCGAGGAGATCGTGCTGCTCACCGGAGGCTTCTCGCCCGAGTACGGCCGCATCATGTCGGGCGCCGTCAACGTGATCACCCGTGAGGGAGGCAGCAAGTACTTCGGGGCGATCGAGGCGGTCACCGACAACCTGGCGGGCGACTGGATCAAAGCTCCGAAGACCGACTTCAACGTCTACGACGCATCGCTGGGCGGCCCGCTGATCCCCGGGCGGGAGGACGTCACCTTCTATCTCTCGGGCGAGCGGCGGTGGCAGCGGGACCGCAGCCCGAGTTTCATCCCGGACGCCGCGGCCAGCCAATTCATCGCCGCCGGGCTCGACCCGGAGATCAAGCCGAACAACTCCTCGGGAGGCTATACCTACCAGGGCAAGCTGGCCTGGCAGGCCAGCGACCAGATCAACGTGAAGGTTGGGGGCCTGGGCTCCACGGACGACTGGCAGCAGTACTCGAACGCCTACTTCTTCAACCCGGCGCACATGCCGCGCTTCGAGGACCGCAACCAGTCGATCTTCGGCACGTTCAACCACGCGTTGAGCGCCAAGTCGTTCTACAACATCGGCGCGAGCTTCTTCCAGACCGAGCGCAAGCGCGGGGACGGGGTGCACTTCGACGATCTGCACGGCTACTTCCGCGATCCGAATCCGCGGTTCGCGATCACGTTGCCGATGTTCTTCCTCGACGGCCATGTGTTCGACGACTACCTGCAGCGCAAGTCGTCCTACATCGGCGGGCAGGGAAGCTTCACCTCGCAGGTCAACGCGCGGCATCAGCTCAAGCTAGGGGCCGACTACCAGCGCCACACGCTGCGCTACTTCAACCACTTCTTCCCGGTCCAGCTCGGTGGCTACCTGGACAAGACCAACCTGCGCGACTGGGATGGGTACGGCTACGACCTGATCCCGCAGACGGTGCCGGGACTGGGTGGGCGTGACAGCGTGGTCGGGATCCGGCTCGTCGAGAACGGCGACGAGTCCCAGGACGGTCCGAAGCACCCCAAGACCTGGTCGGTGTTCGCGCAGGACAAGTTCGAGCGCGAGGGCGTGATCGTCAACGGCGGGTTGCGCTTCGACCACATCAACGTGGACACGCCGTCGCTCCGGAGCGAGCAGTTCCCGCTCGGCGACCCGGACGCGACGTCGAACGTCTCCGACTCGCTCGAGACCCAGGACCTGGAGCAGAACAAGACCTACACCCGGATCTCTCCGCGGCTTGGCGTGGCCTTCCCTGTGGACGAGAAGACGATCCTGAGATTCAACTACGGCCAGTTCTACCAGCAGCCGAACCTCCAGGACCTGTACGTCTCGTACCGGTTCCTTCAGCACAAGATCCGGACCGGAGGGTATTTCGTCGGGTTCGGCAATCCGAACCTGAAGCCGGAACTGACCACGGCCTACGAGGTCGGTATGGCGCGGCAGGTCGGGGGCAACGTCCGACTCGACGTCACCGCCTACTACAAGGACGTCAAGGACCTGGTCGAGATCACGGCGATCGGTTCGTTCCCGAACAGCTTCTCGTCGTACCGGAACCGCGACTACGCCACGATCAAGGGGATCGACGTCGGGTTCACGATGCGCCCGATCAACCACATCTCGGCCAATCTCTCGTACAGCCTCTCCGACGCGCGGGGCACCGGCTCGGTCTCGAACACGCAGCGCAATATCGCGTGGCAGGCGACCGATCCGCCCAAGCAGACCGCACCGCTCGACTTCGACCAGCGGCACAAGCTCTCGATGAACATGGACATCCGGCTCGGCAAGGGGGAAGGGCCGAGCGTCGGCGACTACCACTGGCTCGAGAACACCGGGATCAACCTGCTGCTCAATGTGGCGAGCGGCACGCCCTACACGCCGACCTCGACCTATGACGAGGTCACGCTCGCGGCCGTGGCCGGGGTGCCGTCGGGTCCGATCAACTCGCGTTACGGCCCGTGGACCAGCGCTCTGGATCTCAAGGCGTCGAAGGGCTTCGCTGTGAGCGGCCTCAAGTTCGAGGGATTCTTCACGGTCCTCAACCTGTTCGACAACCACAATCCGATCGCCGTCTACAGCTCGACGGGGTCGCCGGAGACCACCGGCTTCCTCAACACGGAGGACGGGCGGACCTTCCTGCAGACCGCCGAAGCGGACGGCAAAGACGGTCTCGCGCTGTACCGGCTGGCGGAGAACAATCCGAACCTGTATTCCAATCCGCGGCTGGTGCGCTTCGGCCTGCGGGCGAGCTTCTGAACCATGCGCCTACACACCATGAGGAGGCCGCTGATGGACACTCGTCGTCTCGGGATGGGACTGATGGCGGCTGTCGCCGCCATCAGTCTGGCCGTGCCTCCGTCGTGGGCGGCGACGCCCGCGCGTCGGGGGGCGAAGCCCTTCGGCGTCCAGCGGCCCGTACGCACCAACCTGCTCGACACCGCGCGCCGCATCGATGCGAATCAGATCAACATGTTCGTCACCAATTACGGCTCGTTCGCCTGGGACATCGGCGGGCAGGGGTCGCCTCCGGGGCTCATCTACCCGAAGGGGACGAACAAGACCGCGGTATTCGCTGCGGGCCTGTGGCTTGGGGCGAACGTGGCCGGCGAGGATCGCACGGTGGTCGCGGAGTACTCGCAGGAGTACGGCCCGGGCGCCATGGTCGGCGGAAGTTTCGACGACCCGAACAACCCGGACTACGTGACCTACAAGGTGGCCCGCTACACGGGGCTTGCCAGCGACACGGCGCACGTCGAGCGTGAGCCCAGCGAGGCCGCGGTCGAGGACGACCTCGTGCACCACTCGTGGAGTGAGTACATGTCGGGGGCGGTGCCCTACGGCGCTCCGTGGGCGCTCTGGCGGCTCCCGAACACCCTCACCGCGGATCCCTCGGACTCCGTGGACGTGCCGGGTCCGTCGCTCGAGACCGGCCAGAACGTCATGGCCGACATGCTGTGCTGGGCGGTCTACAACGACGCGGACCCGTCACGGCACACGAACGACGCGGGTGGCTCGACGCCGCTCGGCGTGGAGATCCGCCAGTCGACATTCGCCTTCAACCGGCAGGGACCGCTCGGCAACATCGTGTTCCTGCGCTGGGACATCCTCAACAAGGGTGGCAACCAGCTCGACAGCATGTTCGTCTCGATCTGGGCCGACACGGATCTCGGCGGCGCGGCCGACGACCTCGTCGGCTGCGACACGACGCTGTCGCTCGGCTACACCTACAACTCGACCAACAACGATCAGCTCTACGGGAGCGCGCCGCCCGCGGTGGGATTCGACTTTTTCCAGGGGCCGCGCTATATCGCCAGCGACCCGACCTCGCCGCGCCTGCCCATGGTGTCCTTCAACAAGTACATCAACGGCACCGACCCGTCGGCGACGAGCGAGACGTACAACTACATGAACGGGCTGCTGCCGGACGGCAGCGACGTGATCGACCCGACGACGGGGTTGCCGACGTTCTTCTTCCATCCCGGCGATCCGACGACGCGCGTCGGCTGGCTCGATTCCAACCCGGCGGACCGCCGCCACCTGCTGACCTCCGGACCGTTCTACATGGCGCCGGGGGACACCGAGGTGGTCGTGGCCGCCCTCATCATCGGCAACGGCAACGACCGGCTGTCGTCGGTCTCGGCGATGAAGTTCTACGACGAGTTTGCGCAGCTGGCATTCGACGAGGGATTCAATCTGCCTAACCCGCCGTCGCTGCCGGTGGCGACCACGGACGTCGATCACGGCCGGGTGACCATCAGCTGGGACGCCAGGTCGCAGACCGACTACTCCGAACCCGGCTACACCTTCGAGGGCTACAACGTCTATCAGGGCCAGACGATCGCGGGACCGTGGAAGCGGCTCGCCACCTTCGACGAGGTCAACGGCATCCTGACCGTGCGCGATACCGTGTTCGACATCACGACCGGGCGGACGATCGAGGACTACCCGGTCGCCTTCGGGACCGATGCCGGGGTCCAGTTCCACTACGTGGTGGACCAGGACGCGTGGCGGGGAGGCCCCCTCAACGACGGTACGGAATACTTCTTCGCCGTGACGGCGTACGGGGTCAGCACGACCGAGAAGCTCGCGGTCGTGGAGAATGCCCAGGAGCCCCTGCGGGTGATCCCGCAGCGGCCGGCGCTGGGCACGGATGTGAACACGGCGAACTCGAACGTGACGTACTCCCGGGTGGACACCCAGTTCTCGCCCGCGACCGATCGGATCGAGATCACGGTGGTGGACGCCGACTCGGTGAAGGGGCATGACTACCGGATCACCTTCGCGCCGTTCTCCCCGCCCTATCCGCAGGTCGTCGTGGGCGCGGATACGCTCGACGCGAAGTACGGGTGGAACCTGACGAACATCACGACTGGGGACACCCTGCTCAAGATGCAGACCAACAAGTCCGGCGACGATCTCTACCGGGTCTTCGACGGGTTACTCTTCAAGGTGATCGGATCGCATATCGCGACGTTCCAGGAGGCGGCGTACCGGAACAACAACCCGGCGCACCGCCGCCCGTTCGCGGGCGTCAACGTCGGCCTCGAGTCGTTCGGAGGTGGCGCCGGGCTGGGGGACTCGTTCTTCGGCAGCACGGTGACGCTTCCCGACAGCGTCGACTCGTTCACCACGGTGGAGATCCGGTTCGACGGGACGGCGACACAGAAAGCCCACCGGTATCTTCGGTTGCAGCAGACGGACGGAAGCCCGCCCGCGATCGGTCGTTATTACCCGTACGCAGGCTTCCACAATGTCCCCTTCCAGGCGTGGGATGTGACCAACAACGTCCAGCTGGAGGTGGCCTGGTCGGAGAAGGGCTTCACGGACGCTGCCGGGACGCTCCTCCCGTCGAACCAGCAGCCTGCGACCTTCGACTCCACATGGCGCCTCGACCCAGACGATCTCGGGCTAGGCGGCCGCGAGTACCTGTTCGTCCTCAACCGTCCCTACACCGGAAACCCGCGACCCGAGCTCCAGGTGGACAACACCATCAACAACGGCGGATTCCCGCTGCTGTACGCGGCGTGGCTCCACCTGCGAGCGGGGGATGACGTCATCGACGACGGTGACGCGTTCGAGTTCGTCTGGGCCAACCCGGCCGACGACAACGACATCTACGACATCTCCACGAGCACCCTGGTGCGCAACAACGCCAGCTTCGCGCAGGGCAAGCTCGACCGCATCCGGGTGGTGCCCAATCCCTACTACAACCGGTCGCGCTACGAGCTGAACCAGTTCTCGCGGGTCATCCGCTTCATGAACATGCCGGAAGTGGCGACGGTCCGGATCTTCAATCTGGCGGGGAACCTGGTGCGGACGCTGCAGAAGAACGATCTGACCACTTCGATCCTCAACTGGGACCTGCTGACCGAGAATCAGCTGCCGGTGGCGAGCGGCGTGTACATCTATCACGTCGAAGCACCGGGGATCGGCTCGACCTTCGGTCGGATGGTCGTGTTCATGGAAAAGGAACGGCTGAACAACTTCTAGGAGGGCACAGACGATGTTCGTCGATCATTTGCGGCCGAGGCATCACGCGGTGCGTGGTCGGATGATTCTCGCGCTCGCGCTGCTGCCCCTCCTGGTCGGGGGGGCGGGCACCGCATACGCGGGGTCCGAGGAGCGGAAGGGGACCGGTGGGGCGCACGAGTTGAAGATCCCCGTGGGTCCGCGTGGCACGGCCCTGGGCGGGACCACGGTCGGTGACGTGGAAGGGGTGGAGGCGATCTTCTGGAACCCGGCCGGGCTTGGCGGGCTCCAGGGCACCGAGGCCATCTTCAGCCACACGAAGTACTTCGCCGGCCAGAAGCTCAACTTCGCCGCCGTCGCCACCAAGCTCGGCGACGCGGCGGTGATCGGGTTGAACGCCAAGGTGCTCTCGATCGGGGACGTCGTCGTCACGACCGAGGACGCGCCCGAGGGCACCGGCGACATCATCGAACCCACGTTCGCCGTGCTGGGCCTGTCCCTCGCGCGTCAGTTCACCGATCGCGTGCGGGCCGGATTCACGGTCAACTACGTGAACGAGAAGATCATCAACGTCTCGGCCAACGGCGTGGCGTTCGACTTCGGGGTGCAGTACCTGACGGGATGGCGTGGGATGAAACTGGGCATGGCCATGAAGAACTTCGGCACGTCGATGCAGTTCGACGGCGGGGATTTCGAGCTCAGCACCCGGCCGCCCGACTCCGATCCCAGCTCGGCCAACCGCACGTTCCGCTCGACCTCGTCGTCGTTCGAGATGCCGTCGTACTTCACCTTGGCGGCGACCTACGACGTGTTCTCGGCGCCGAAGTACCGGCTGACCTTCCTCGGAGCGTTCCAGAACAACAACTTCGAGGGTGACAACATGGCCGGCGGCCTGGAGTGGAGCTACCGGAACATGTTCGCACTCCGCGGGTCCTATTTCGGCTCCATCGTCAACCGGGTGGACGCCGTGACGGGACAGGACGTCGGCGAGTTCAACGGCGGCGACGACCTCTACAAGGGGATGGCGTTCGGCGCCGGGGCGAAGGTCCAGTCCGGCAACACGAACATCGCCGTGGATGTGGCGTGGAGGCCGATCCGCAACTTCTTCGACGACACGGTCGAGGTCGGACTCCGCCTGAGCTTCTGACCGGGCGTCCCGCGTTCAAACGGCGACGGGCCCCGGGGGGGCCCCCCGGGGCCGCGCGCGTAGCGGTCGCGCGGGGGGGGGGCGCGCCCCGTCGCGGACACCCCCCGCCCCAAGATGGCCA
>JBKJXJ010000534.1:0-7233 GCA_046716125.1 Candidatus Eiseniibacteriota bacterium | reverse complement strand
GTGCTGCAGGATTCCGAGGAGGCGGGACTGCTCGACGTGGTGACACGCGTGGCGATCGAGGAGGAGCGCCCCGACTGGCGCGCGACGCTGAGCGCCAACTACGCGCGGCGCGGGCTCCATGCGCTCGGGCGGGTCGCCTACTTCGGCAAGTTCGCCTCGGCTCAGCCCGGATACTGCGACGCCTGCCGCGAGGAGTACGGGGCGAAGACACTGGTGGACACCGAGGTGGGCTACAAGTTCCCGCTCGTGGACTTCTCGATCGGGGCACGCAACCTGTTCGACACCTACCCGGACCAGCCCAAGGACGACTTCAACAACAACTTCGCGACCTTCCCATGGGCGGCGGCGTCCCCGTTCGGCTACAACGGGCGCTATATCTACACGCGCGCGTCGTTGGACCTGGGGCGGAGGTAGATCGCCTCAGGACCCGCCTACGACCTCGAGCCGCACCCTCGTGGTTCCGGACGCCACCATGCCCAGCTCGCGGGCCGCCGCGAGCGAGACATCGATGATGCGCTTCTTCTTGAACGGTCCGCGGTCGTTGATGCGGACCACGGCGCGTCGGCCGTTCGAGAGGTTGGTGACGCGAACGATCGTGCCGAAGGGCAGCGTCCGGTGGGCGGCGGTCATCTCGGACATGTCGAAGCGCTCGCCGCTCGCGGTGCGGCGGCCGTCGTGCGCGTGGGCGTAGTACGAGGCGACCCCGACGTTGGCGTCGCGCGGGAGCGTGGCGGCCCGGGTCGTGGCGCAGCCGGAGGCACCCAGGCCGAGGGCGAGCGCGACGACCAGGGCCGGAACGAGGCGCATGTGTGGGGTGGCGGGCATCACCTCCATGTTATCGGCCGATCGAGGCGGTCGCCCCACGTCGAGATAGGGTAGAGTCGGGGCTACGAGGCCCGCCCAACGGAGGAGTCGCCATGCGTCGCATTCTGACAGCCCTGATCTCCCTAGTCGTCCTCGCCCCCATGTGGTCCTTCGCCCAGCCCGCCCCGGCGGCGCCCGCTTCCCCGCCCGCGGTGACCCCCCCGGCGCCCCCCCTGGCTCCGCTCGACTCGATGGCCCGCGACCCCAACCTCCCCGCCGGCGAGCACAACGCCAAGGCCGCGCTCGACACCTCGCCCCGCCACGGCGAGATGGTGGATATTGCCTGGGCCAAGGACAAGCCGCCGCTGCGGACCTGGATCGCCTTCCCCGAGCGCAAGGACAAGGCGGGCGTGGTCATCGTCGTCCAGGAGATCTTCGGCCTCACCGACTGGCTCCGCGCGGTCGCCGACCAGCTCGCCCGCGAGGGGTTCATCGCCCTCGCCCCCGACCTCATCTCGGGGCTCGGACCCAACGGCGGCGGGACCGAGTCGGTGCCGAGCCGCGACGATGTCGTCAAGCTGGTGCGCGGGCTCACGCCCGACGAGACGCTCCTGCGCCTGAACGCCGTGCGTGCGTACGCGACCAAGCTCCCGGCCTCGAATGGGAAAGTCGCGACCGTCGGCTTCTGCTGGGGCGGGGCGCGGAGCTTCGCCTACGCCGCCGCCACGCCGCCGCCCGACGCGGCGGTGGTGTACTACGGCTCATCGCCCGACAGCGCCGCGGTCCTGGGCGTGAAGGCGCCGGTGCTCGGCCTCTACGGCGCCGACGACGCGCGCGTCAACGCCACGATCGAGCCGGCGAAGGCGGCCTTGAAGCCGCTCGGCCGCTTCTACGAGGCCAATCTCTACGTGGGCGCCGGGCACGGCTTCCTCCGCGCCCAGCTCGGCCGCGAGGGCGCGAACATGAAGGCGACGCAGCAGGCCTGGCCGCGCACGATCGCGTTCCTGCGCGAGCATCTGGAGAAGAAGACGAAGTAGGGGCCGTCCGGGCTCCTGGGGGGGCTGCTAGCACCGACTCCTCGGCCGGAGCCTGCGCCTTCGGCACCATGACTCCTGGCCCTACTGGTGGGCTGGCCCGCTGCCGATCACTAGGAGGCACGCTGGCCCCAGGTTCGTCCACCCCAGGAGGACCACCATGTTCGGATCGCAGCTCGCCACTTCCGGTCGTCGACTCCACGCCAGGACCCCGTTTGCTGCGGCGGTCGCGGCAGGCAGCTGTGCTCTGATCCTCGGCGTGCTCGGCCCGGCGGCGGCTCGTGCCGTGGACCTGGGAGCCGAGTCCGTGTTCCGGGACGCCAGGCAGTACACCGTTCGCGTCCGCACGCAAATCGAGCGCCCGTTCATTGAGGATTCCGAGGGCTCATTCACCGGGGCGGGTTTCCTGGTGGATCCCGAACGTGGATGGATCGTGACCAACGCTCATGTGGCCGGACAGTCACCTTCGACGGTCCAGGTGGCGTTCGCGGACGGTGTGTTCCGTTCGGCCCACAAGCTGTACGTGGATACGTTCAGTGACATCGCGATTCTCACGTTGCAGCCCGGCGCTCGTGGTCGAATCGCGGCTCGCGTGGACTGCGAGAGCGACCTGGCCGCCGGTGAAGGGCTGGGAGTCTTCGGGCATCCACGCGGACTCCCGTTCACGGCCACGCGCGGCATCGTCTCGGGGCAAACCGATCAGTTCGGTCCTCACTTCATCCAGACCGACGCCACGGTGGACCATGGCAACTCCGGTGGGCCCGTGATCCGACTGAGCGATGGGGCCGTCATCGGTATGGCGACCGCCGGGATCGGCGAGGCGAAGAACGCCGGCAGCAACTTCGTCACGCCGGCGCGCGACGTCTGCCGGATCCTCGAACTGCTTCGCGAAGGTGTCTCGGCGGACGCGATGGTGATGCCCTTCTCTCTGCTCGTGGACGAGGATGGCCGATCCACGCTGACGGTAGGGCAGACCTACGACCCTCGGCGCTGGCCGTTCCGGTCCGACGACGAGATTCTGGGCATCGAGGGAGCGGCCGACACGCTCCGCAACCTCGGAGACTTCGTGACCGCGCTGCGCGGAAGGAGCGGAACCGTGCACCTGCGGGTGCGCCGCGGAGGTGCGCCGGTGGTGGTGACCGTGAGGCCCGAGCCGCGGCCCTCGACGGTCGCACGCTGGGGCGTGAGCGTGGACGGCGCGCTGATCGCGGATTTCCCGTTCGAAGACGGTGCTGTTTTCGCGAAGGCGCCGCGACTGATGGTCCACTCCGTCGAGGACGGCTCGATGGCCAGCTCGCTCGATATTCAGGAGGGTGACTTGATCGAGAGCGTCGACGGCCGGCCGGTCATCGCCCTGCCGGCGCTGAGCAAGTATCTCGCAGGCCGAAAGAGCGGTCGCCCCCTCCGCCTCGTCCTACGTCGCTCGGGCGGGTCCGATCGGCGCATCTTCGGCCACCAAGTGCGTGACCTGCCCGGGGACGAGGTAGAGCTGGTCGGGAACCCCGCCCACTCGGTCGCAGCGAAGTAGCCGCGGCCGCTACTTCGTCTTCACCGGATCCGGCGGCCGGGCCGGCAGCTTCGCCGGGTGCGTCTGCATCAGCTTCGTCACCTCGGCGATCGCGCGCTCGAGCTGCGGATCGCGGCCCGCGGCCATCGAGACCGGATCGTTCTCGACCACGATGTCCGGGTCGACGCCGTGCCCCTCTATCGCGTACTGGCCCTCGGGCGTCGCCAGGCCGCTGAGCGGCACCGACGCGTCGCCGCCGTCGATCAGCGGCCCGCGCCCCGAGATCCCGACCACACCGCCCCACGAGCGCTTGCCGATCAAGGGCCCCAGGCCCGCCTTGCGGAACATGTACGGGAAGATGTCGCCGTCCGAGGCCGAGGTCTCGTTGAGCAGGCACACCATCGGTCCGGTGAACACCACCGACGGATAGGTGCCGGGATGGTCGTCGCGGGTGCTGCCGTAGTTGACGCCGAGCAGTTTGCGGCGCAGGCGCTCGATGAGCTGCTGCGAGATGTTGCCGCCGCCGTTCGAGCGCACGTCCACGATCAGGCCATCCTTCCGGATCTGGGGATAGAACCACTTGATGAACTCGTACATCCCGGGCGCCCCCATGTCGGGGATGTGCAGGTAGCCGACCCGCCCGCCGGTGGCCTGGCTCACCTTGTCGAAGTTGGCGAGCACCCAGTCGAGGTAGATGAGGTTCGCCTCGGAGGCGATCGGCTGATAGGTGACGCGGCGTGATCCGGCCAGCGTGGGCTGGGCGCCGAGCGTCAACGTGACCGGATCGCGACGGTTGCGCAGGCGCTGGTAGATGTTCTCGCGCGCGGTCAGCTCCACGCCGTCGATCGCGAGGACGTAGTCGCCGACCCGCGCATCCACCCCGACCTCGGTGAGTGGCGAGCGGTATAGCGTCTCCTCGTTGTGGCCGCGGTAGAGCTTGGCGATCCGGTAGCGGCCGCTGCGCTCGTCCACCTCGAACCGTGCGCCGGCGAGCCCGACCGGGGCGCGCGGCGGCACCTCGAAGTCGCCCGAGGTGAGATACAGGTGCGAGCAGTTGAGCTCGGAGATCATCTCGTTCAAAAGATACGTCAGGTCCCAGCGGTGCGCGACGTGCGGCAGGAGCGCCTTGTACTGCTCGCCGATGGCCTTCCAGTCGTAACCGTGCATGTTCCGGACGTAGAAGAAGTCGCGGTAGCGGCGCCAGACTTCGTCGAAGATCGTGGCCCACTCCTGGGCCGGGACGCGGTCGGCGGCGAGGTCCTTGGTCGCGACGGTCTTCTTGTCCTTCGCCTTGGGCTTGGCGTCCATCAGGCTGTACTTGCCGGTCTCCGAGATCAGCACCTTGCTGCCGTCGTCCGAGAGCGCGTAGTCGCTCATCGCGTCGCTCAGGACCGACTCCTCACGGTCTTTGATCGAGTAGAGGACCAGCGCGGGGCGCACATAGCTATCCCGCCCATTGAACCCGGCGCCGAACCGCACGTAGAGGAGATGGCCCTTGATCGCCGCGAGCCCGCGGTAGTTCTCGGCCGTCACCGGCACCCGTGACGCGCGGCCGCGGATGCCGTCGAAGTCGATCGTGATGGGCTTGGACTCGCGGCGGGCGGGCTTGGGGTCCTTGGCGACGTCCGCGCCGCCGTCACCTCCCGAGCCCGACGCGTTCTCGGGCTTCTTCTCGGCGGCATCGCCCTTCGCGTCGCCCCCGCCGAGTGCGACCTCGTCGCTGCGCGGCGGGAACGGGTGCTTCACGTCCTTGCGGAGCGACAGGGCAAAGATCCCGGTGTTCCGGCTCGAGGCGTAATTCGCCTCCTTCCGCGTCTGCTGCGGGGCGTAGTCGCGGTCGGAGAGGTAGTAGAGGTACTTGCCCTCCGGATCCCACGCGGGATCGAAGCTGTTGAACATCTCGTCGGTGACCTGGTGGGTCGCGTTGCCGCCCGCGCTCCACACCCGGATGCTCCGGAACCCCGTCGGATGCGTGAGCGAGAACGCGAGATAGCTGCCGCCGGGCGACCAGACGTAGTCGTCCACCTGGCCGCGCTCCTCATTGGCGGCGACGCGGATGCGCCGGTCGGCGAGGGTGACGACGTGGATGCGGCCCTCCTTGTCGGAGAGGGCGATGTGCTTGCCATCGGGCGACCAGGCGGGGGCGTAGAGCATGCCTTCGAGCGTGGTCGTGAGCTGCCGGGGCTCGCTCATCCCGTCCTGTGCGGTCACCCAGAGCTGATCCTCGCCCGAGCGGTCCGAGATGTAGGCGATCTGCCGGCCGTCGGGCGACCAGCGCGCCCACTTGTCGTGCGCGTTCGAGCTGTTGGTGAGGTTGCGGGTGGCGCCGTGCTCGATCGGGGCGGTGAACACGTCGCCGCGCGCCACGAACAGCGCCCGCTCGCCCTGGGGCGCGAGCGCGAAGTCCTCGATCCAGCGGTCGACCGCGAGCCGGGCCGGCCGCATCGCGACCCCGTCGTTCGGCACCTGGATCGCGATCTTCGTGTCCTTGCTCGTCGAGAGATCGAGGACGTGAAGCTCGCCGTCCAGCTCGTAGACCACGCGGATGCCGTGATCGGTCGAGGGCCAGCGCACGTCGCCCTTCTTCGATTGCGTGAGCGCGGTGATCGCCTTGCTCGCGAGGTCGTAGCGATAGAGGTTGAGCGTGCCGTCGCGATCGGATGAGAACAGGATCGCGTTCCCCACCCACATGGGGTCGCGATCGGTGCGCGGGTGGTTCGTGATGTTCTCGGTCGCCAGCGTCTTCAAGTCGCAGATCCAGAGGTCCTGCGCCCATCCGCCTTCATAGCGCTTCCAGGTGCGGAAGTCGCGGAACAGCGGCGAATAGACCATGCGCGCGCCGTCGGGCGAGTAGTCGCCCGCGCCGGCGGTGTACATCGGCAGCGCCGCCTCGTGCCCGCCTTCGAGCGGGACGGTATAGAGATTGCGCTCGGCATGGCCTCCGGCGTCGCGCAGGGTGTTGAAGAGGACGCTCTTTCCGTCACGGGTCCAGCCCATGACCTGGTTGTCCCATCCGCCGCGCGGGGGATTGGGGCCGCGCGCGGGATAGAACGTGAGCTGGCGCGGCACCCCGCCTTCCGCCGGCACGACATAGACCTGCTCGTCGCCGTCGTACTGCCCGGTGAACGCGATCCAGCGGCCGTCGGGCGAGAACTTGGGGAACTGCTCGAGCCCGGGATGGCTGGTGAGCCGGGTGGCGATCCCGCCCGCATCGGGCGCGGTCCAGAGGTCGCCGGCGTGGCAGAAGGCCACGCGGTCGCCCTGGATGTCGGGGAAGCGCAGGAGTTTGGTCTGAGCCTGGGCGGCGACCGCCACGCACAGGCCGAGCGAGACGACGGGCAAGATGCGCAGAATCCGGTTCATGGCGTGCTCTCCGGTGGGGTCAGAGGCGGGCCGGCACGATATCAGTCGGCATCCGGGGCGGCCAAGGACGCAGGCGCCCGGCGCGGTTCGGCAGCGGCCCGAGGTTGCGGTTCGGGGGTCGCCCGACGAGTGGGGCCATTTATGGGGACCCCGCGACGGAGGGCGAACCCCCGAACCGCGGCCGAGCGATACGACTCCCCGACGCCCGTTGGAGCGCCGCCCTCCGGTGGGCTACTCTCCGGGTCTCGACGTCACGGCCGCCAGCCGTGTCATCTCGCCCAATCAGGAGGTTCCGATGTCCCGTCGTACCCGTCTCACGTTCGCCACGATGTCCATGCTGCTGCTTGTGTTCGCGGTCGCCCCGGCGATCGCCCACGACGTCCCCGCCACGCCGGCCGGCGGCGCCGGGGTCAAGGCCGACATGATGACCTGGATCAAGGACGCCGAGGACAAGCTCATCCAGCTCGCCGAGGCCACGCCCGATGCCGGCTACGCGTACCGCCCGTCCAAGGACGTGCGCACGGC
>JBKJXJ010000533.1:0-2620 GCA_046716125.1 Candidatus Eiseniibacteriota bacterium | reverse complement strand
AGATCCTATGGGGCGGTAGTACGGACGGCAATCGGATCTGACCCATTCGGCGGCATTCCGGTGCAGCGGAACAACGCGCGCGCGAGCCTCGGGCAGCCCATCGTCAGGTCTGGAGCACCGCGAGGATGTTCCCCGCCGGATCGGAGAAACCACGCGATGTGGGGGCACCGAGGCCCATCTCCAGCGCGCCCATCGGGGCGTCCGCCACGTCCATGCCGAGCACGTCGCGATAGAAGGCCCTGGCCTTCGTCGGGGCGCACCCGGTCGGCTAGGATCGCGGAAAGGCCGAAATGAGGGGGATCCCCGTGACCTGCGAATCCACTCGCCGCTGGCTCTGCGGCGCCGTCGTGGCCGCCGCCACACCGTTCAACGAGGACTACTCGCTCGACCTCGACGGGGTCGCCTCCAACATCGAGACGATGATCGAGCGCGGCATCCGGACCGGCGACGGGGTGCTGCTCATGGGTGGTGCCGCGGGCGAGTTCCCGACGCTCTCCATCGGGGAGCGCAAGACGCTCATGCGCGCCAGCGTGCGAGCCGCCGCGGGCCGCGTGCCGGTCATGAGCAGCATCCAGCACACTGACGTGCGCGAGATGCTCGGCCTGCTGAAGTTCGCCGGCGACGAGGGGATCGCCGGGGTCCAGCTCGGGCCCACCTACTACTACCCGTCCACCGAGGACGACCTGTTCCGGCTGATCGACCTGATGAGCGGCCAATCGACGATTCCGCTCATGGTCTACAGCACGTGGTGGGACGGCGGCGTCACGCTGACGCCCCCGCTGCTGCGCCGGCTGGCCGAGTTCGAGCACGTCGACGCGGTCAAGTGGGCGGCGCCCGACAGCAGCTCCTTCGGGGCCGGGATCACCGCGATTGCGGACCGGATGGTCGTCGTCGACAACCAGGGGCTTCCGATCTGGGGCCACCTGCTGGGCATGCGCGCCTTCGTGACCCATGTCGGCGGGTTCTGGCCCGAGTACGCCGTGGACCTCTGGCACGAGCTCGAGGCCGGCGACTACGCCGCTGCCACCCGGCGCCACACCGCGGTCAAGCAGCCGTGGGGCGACTGGGTCGGGCGCGCGGCGGAACGGTCGGGCGGCGAGGGCCACTTCATCAAGGCCGCGCTCGAGCTCGTGGGCATGGCCGCCGGGCCCACCCGCCTGCCCGCGGCGCGGATCACCGGGCCCCTGCTCGACGATTTGCGCGCGATCCTGGAGCAGGTGGGCGTCCCGATGCCGGCGGGCGCCCGGAGGTCCCTCGTCGGGACTCCTGTGAACGACAACGCCTGACGGCATGCCTGCGCGCTGTCGCTGTTGAGTGGCCTCCATCGCGGCGGCGACCACTTCGGCCGGCTGCCGGCGCCCGGGCGGTCGGGCACCTTCGGCGGGCCTGACATCGGCGTCAAACTCCCGCCGAGCGACGCCGAGCAGCTCCGGACGCGGCACGGCGGCAGCCCGTTCGGGCCCGCGTGTTCGGGCTCTTGCTCCAGAGGCGGCGCGAGTACGTCACCCTGCGGGCCCAGGGCCTCGAGGCCCACACTGTCGGAGCATTGATTGTCGCAGAGGCCAGCACCGTCGCGATCGGCGGGACTGTCGCCGGCCTGATCGTGGGCGCGGCGATGGGCTCGTACTTCGTCGCTGTCCTGCGACCGCTGTTCGTCCTGGATCCGACGGTCACGCTGCCGCTCATCGCCGCGTCGACGGTCGTCGCGCTGGTCGCCACGGCGACCATCGTCGCCTCGATCGCCGCCGCGCGTGTCGTCAACCGGCTTCAACCCACCGAACTGCTGCGAGACGAGTAGGCAACCTCCGCTTCGAGGATCGGTGGCCATGGCGTCGGGGGCGGAGCGGGCGCGTAGACGAGGGCGAGCCTCGCATCGATGCCCGACGGATCCGACACCACACGGCGCTGCAGTACCGTCGTGATCGCCTGCCCCACCAGCTCGGGGGCATCGAGCCATCGGCAGATGGCCCGCCGATGGCGCACGATCAGCTCGGGCCTAGTCGTCGCCGCAAACCGCCTGGCAGCGCGACTCGGTCGCTGGCCGCACTCAACGGTTCGAGCGGGGGCGGTCGTCTGCTCGAACTCGGGACCGGCAGCGGCACCCAAGCGCTCGTCGCGGGGCAGGCGGGCGCGTTCGACGTGGTGGCGACCGACCTGAACGCCGCGCGCGGCCTGGTCGCGCGCGCGAACGATGCGCATCCTCCTGCGCATCGCCGTATGCATCGCTCCGAACCTCGCGCTCCCACGCGACCGCGTGGCGGAGTCGACGCCGTCGCGGGCGCGCGGCACCGGAGCGCATTCGTGGAGGCGGCCATCCGCGACCGACTGCGGCGCGAACGGCTGCGTCTCGCCGTCGAGCGCGGGCGCTGAGCTCGTCGCCGCGCTCATCGCGGCTGCTGCACACTCAGCCGGCGCGGTCGTCCATCCACGAACAGCAACCAGGGAGGCGCCGGAGAGCATGACCACCAACACGCCATCGTCGGTCAAAACGGTCCCGGTGGGTGCCCTCGGCGGCATCGGCCGGACGCCCATCGTGCAGCTGCAAAGGGTCGTCCGCCCCGGCTCGGCCCGCGTCCTGCTGAAGCTCGAGTGGGCGAACCCCACCGGGAGCATGAAGGAC
>JBKJXJ010000532.1:0-8019 GCA_046716125.1 Candidatus Eiseniibacteriota bacterium | reverse complement strand
GGAAGACCCAGAGCGGCGTGCCGGCGGTGGTGCGGACCCTCAGCTTCGTGCGCCAGCAGTATCCGTTCGGCACCGACGACGCCGACCGCATCCGGCAGTTCATCCGGGACGCGTACGGCCGCTGGGGCACCAAGTGGGTGCTGCTGGGCGGCGACACCCAGGTCATCCCGCACCGGAACATCTACACCTCGTTTTTGGGCGGGGAGACCATGCCCAGCGACATGTATTTCTCCTGCCTGGACGGGAACTGGAACGCGGACGGAGACAGCACCTACGGCGAGGGATTCATCGACAGCTCGGATCCGGGTGATGGCTCGGACATGCTGCCCGAGGTCTATGTCGGCCGGGCGCCGGTCGTGACCGTCGCCGATGTTCAACGGTTCGTGAACAAGAACTTCCAGTACACGCGCACCCCGCTCGGCGACTACGAGCACCAGCAGATGTTCTTCGCCGAGGTGGTGTTCCCCCAGGACTGGCAGCCGGGTCAGGTGACGTCCCTGGATGGGGCGGCGCTGGCGGAGGAGGTGTTGCCCTCGCTCAACCTGAGCCCGGACCTCCGCTACCTGCGCCTCTACCAGAACCATCTCGATCCGCGATGGACGCCGGGATCGCTCCTGGAAACCAGGGCCACGGTCATCGATTCGTTCAACGCCGGCTACAACATGGCGATCCACGTGGGGCATGGCTACCGGAACTTGCTGGGGGTCGGAGACGCCGCCATCGACAACGCCGTCGCGCAGTCGTTCACGAATGGCGCCCGATTGAGCAACCTCTACTCGGTCGGCTGTGACGGGAGCGCCATCGACTTCCCCTGCATCGCGGAGGCGTTCATCAACGCCCCCGGCGGCGGATCCGTGACCTACATCGGCTCCACCCGCGTGGATTTCCCGAACATCGGGCGTGCCTTCAAGCGGGAGTACTTCCGCCTGATGTACGAGGTCGGCATCACGGCCGTGGGCGAGGCGCAGGCGAAGCAGAAGCTCCCGTTCGCCGCCTACTCGGTGAACGACAACATCAACCGCTGGACGTCGACGACGCTGCTGCTGCTCGGTGACCCGGAGCTGCGTCAGTGGACCGCGACGCCGCGCACGCTGACGGTGACGCATCCCCCGGGCTTCGCGCTCAGCGACACGACCATGCTGGTGAACGTCTCGACCGGCGGGTCCCCGCTCGCCGGGGCGAAGGTGACGCTCGACAAGCCGGGTGACGACTACCGGAGCGCGACCACCGATGGCGCCGGTAACGCGCTCGTGGAGTTCCGGCCGGGCTCGATCGGGACGTTCTACGTGACCGTGACCGGGTTCGACTGCCGGCCGGCCCAGGACACGCTCACGGTCGGCGCGGCGGCGGGCATCGCGCTGGCCGACCTGGGGCCGCCGATCATCGACGACGATGGGGTCGGTGGCACCTCGGGCAACGCGAACGGACTGCTGGACGCCGGCGAGATCGTGGACGTCCAGATCCCGGTCATCAATCGCGGCGGCTCGCCCGCGACCCTGGTGAACGGCGTGCTCTCGAGCACCGACGGCCTGGTCTCGATCACGGATCCCGACGTCGGCTACGGGACCCTCGCGCCTTCGGCCTCCTCGAACGGGACCGGGGCGTTCCGGCTCAGCGTCCCCTACACCTGCCCCGACCAGCGCGAGATCCCCTTCAGGCTCGACCTCGTCGCCGGCGGCGGCCATCACGACATCGAGCGTCTGGCCTTGACCGTCCACTCGCCCGAACCTCGACACTTCGCTCACACGTTCACGGATCTTCCCGGGGACGGTGACGGCGTCCCGGAAGCGTTCGAGACCATCACGCTGCGGGTGACGTTGCGGAATCTCGGCACTGGATCTGCGTCCGCGGTGACCGCGAAGCTGCGCAATCACGACGGTCTGGCCAACGTCCGCGACAGCACGGCGAGCTTCGGCAACCTTGCGCCCGGCCAGGCGACGCAGGGCACGACGATGGTCTTCATCGTGGGCAACGCGTCGGCGAAGCTCGAGCTGCGGATCTCGAATGCGCTCGGCCTGCTCTCCACCCGGATCATCGATCTTCTGCGGCCTGCCTCTCCGACCGACCTCGCGGCGTCGGGCAGCCAGACCTCGATCTCGCTCACGTGGGCCCGCAATGCCGCGGCCGATCTGGCCGGCTACAACATCTACCGGAGTACGACGCTCGCCGGTCCGTACGCGAGGGTCAACGCCGTTCCGACCGATCGCACGTCGTACTATCAGGACGAGGGTCTGGTCCCGCTCACGCCCTACTATTACAAGGTCGCCGCGGTGGACAGTTCGGGGAACGAGTCGCTGCTCTCCGGGATCACCGAATCCAGCACCAGCCCGCCCCATCATGCCCTCTTCCCCGTCACGATGCGCCGCTCGACCCCGGCCCCGGTGGCGATCGACTACGTTTACCAGCACCCCATGATGGACATCGTCGCCGGCGCGGACGTGTTGTGGGCCTGGCACGCCGATGGCACCGCCCCGCTCGATGCCGATGGAACGGCGGTGACGCACGGCGACTTCACCACGCGGGGCAGCTATTACGCCGCGGGCGCCTCGCTCGCGAGACTGGACGGGAGCGACTGGAGCATCATCGGCCCGTCGTGGGACTCGCTGCGCGTCTATGTGTTCGACAAGCTGGGGAACGTGCGGGCCGGCTGGCCGTTCGTCACCGAAACACCGGTGTGGTCCGGCGTGGCGGTGGGCGATCTCGACGATGACGGCTCGAGTGAACTGGTCTTCGCCTCGAACGGCACCCACTTCTACGTGCTGCGGGCGGACGGCACGGAGTGGATGGACGGGGACGCGAACCCGGGCACCCAGGGTGTCTTCAAAGTGCTCGCGAGTCCCTACAACTATGGCACGCCCGCACTCGCGGACATCGACGGCAATGGCGAGCTCGACATCGTCCATGCCGCGTTCGAGGGCAAGCTGTTCGCCTGGCGGCCCGACGGGAGCGCCCTGCCGGGGTTCCCGATCGACATCGGCATCGCAACCACCAGCTCGGTCGCGATCGGATACGTCGATGGCCCCTCCGACACCCAGCTCGACATCGTCGTCACGTCGTGCAACGACTCGCTGTACGTCTTCAAGGCCGACGGTGGGCGCCACGCGGGGTTCCCGGTCGGCGCGCGCTTCCAGGTGGGCACGGACAAGAATCCCTCCCCCGCACTCGCCGACATGGACCTAGACGGCTTCCTGGACATCGTGGTGGCCAGCACGGACGGCAGGATCTACGTGTTCGATCGCAATGGGACGCTTCACCCGAAATTCGCCGACTCCCGATTCAGCGCGATCACGAACGGCTTCGCGACCCAGAGCAGCCCTGCCGTGGCGGACATCAGTGGCGACGGCCTGCCCGATGTCGTGATCGGGGATGAGGACGGCGTGCTGAACGGGATCTCCGGGACCGGGCAGCAGCTCCCCGGTTTCCCGATCCAGCTCGGCGGTGAGGTGCGCGGGGCCCCGGCGCTCTGCGACTGTGACGGGGACGGCATGAGCGAGATCGTGGTCTCCTCGTGGGAGGGTAAGACCTATATGTGGGATTACGACCTGCCGTTCTCGCCCGGGAGCGTGCCGCCGTGGCCCCAATTCCACCACGATGCGCGCCGCACCGGCCTCACGACGAGTCCCGTTTTTCTGCAGGCGCCTGATCCGGTCGCTCCCGGCCCCGTCGTTTCGGTCGAGCTGTCGCGCCCCGAACCGAATCCGGCGCGGGCGGCGACGCGCATCCGGTGGAGCGTGCCCGCCGGTCACGCCGGGGCCGATCTCGATCTCTCGGTCTATGACCTGGCCGGGCGTCGTCTCACCACGCTGGCCTCGAGCCGCGCGCGCGAGGGCCGCTTCGGACTGGACTGGGACCTGCGCACCGGGGAGTCCGGGCGGCTCGGCAGCGGGATCTATTTCATGCGCCTGCGACTCGGAACCACGACGACGACACAAAAGCTTGTCGTGATGCCGTAGGCGACTGAAACTCAGTGCGTGGAAACGACAAAAGACCTAGAATCGTCGCTCGCCTGCGCCCCGTGCTCCCCGGCGGCGCGTCCGACTCCCGAGGATCTTCCGTGACGCTATCGCGCATCGGCTTCGCCATCGGCGCCCTCGCCCTGCTCGCATCCGCCCTGCTCATCCCCTCCACAACCCTTGCCGACGCCCGCCCCGACACGCTCGCGGACAGCACGTGGGCCGTCCGCTGGACGCTCAAGAACGGGCTCGAGGTTTCGGCGCGCCACATCCCGAACGGCAACGCGGTCGCGGTGATCGCCGCCTACCGCGTGGGACGCGACCAGGATCCTCCCGGGCAGGACGGCCTGGCGGAGCTGCTGGCCGAGGTGCTGCTGACCGCGCAGGCCGGCGACATCCCCGAGCGCAGCCGTGACGAGATGGCGGACCTGCGCCCGCGCGGCTGGAACCTCCAGGTCACGCCGCGCTTCTCGCTCATCTCCGAGCTGGTGCCGCCCGAGCGGTTCGCGGGTCTGCTGCGCCAGATGGCCACCCGCATGCGCGGCGTCACGGTCACCGACTCGGTCATGGCCCGGTCGCGACGGGTCGTCTCGCGCGATCTCGCCGAACGGTACCTGGGTTCGCCCGAGCTCGCCCTCATCTATCAGTCGCGCGACCTGGCGGCCGGCGTCAGCGACCAGGAATTGATCCGCCGCGCGTCGGGCCGGACGATGCAGAAGGTGACCGCCAAGGAGGCCTCCGAGCGCCTGCGCCGCCTCTACGTGCCCGCGAACGCGGCCCTGGCGATCGCCGGGAATCTCGAGGGTGTTGATCTGCACGAGCTGGTCGTCAGCATGTTCGAGGGCATTCCCGCCGGGACCGCGCTCCGCGAACCGCCGCGGGCGCCGTTGAAGGCGGCCAGCCGGACCGTCGCGCGTCCCGGGCTCGAGCAGGCGCTCGGCGTCGCCGGCATCATCGCCCCGCCGATCGAGGACCCGATGCACGCGAGCTTCTACCTCAACTCGCTTTTCATCGGGAAGTTCTGCGATTCGCGGTGGGGCGCGGCCCCGTCGCCGCTGCCGGGCCGCTTCCGCTACGCGATCTTCGCGGACCCGACGATCGCCCAGCTCTTCCCGCCGGTCGCGCCCGGCGAGACCGATGCCGACCAGCTCGGCATCGCGGTGCAGGACGCGGTCGAGGCCCTCTCGGTCACGATCGTGGACCCGTCGAGCTTCGAGGAGCTACGCCTCAACCACGCCTGGATCTTCGGCGGCCGGCTCACCCCGCCGTTCCTCACCCGCATCCGCCAGCACACCGGGACGCTCCACACGCTGGCGAGCACGCTGGCTGTCCAGGCGCTGTGGGGCAGCGAGGAGTTCTGGGACGGATATCTCCAGCGCTTCCTCGATCCGAAGGTGGCCAGTGGTGAGCGCTGGGCCGACTATTTCCAAAAGCCGGACCACGTCGTCCGCTTGTTGCTGACGCCCGCGAACCGCTAGTCACGCGCGCGTCGCAGGACCGGTGAGGGAGCGCGGCGCCGCGCTTTGACCCCCTCCGACCCCGATGCTACCGTGCGGCGGTCATGTCGCGGCGCATCCTCATCGGCATCGCCGGCGGTTCGGGATCCGGCAAGACCCTGGTGGCTCGCAACATCGTCCGCGATCTGGGGTCGGACCGAGTCGTCATCATCGATCAGGACTCCTACTACAAGAACCTCGAGGATATCCCGGCCCGGGACCGCGAGGCGCGCAACTTCGATCATCCCGACGCCTTCGACAACGAGCTGCTCAAGCGCCACATCCGCGAGCTGCTCGAAGGCCGCTCGGTCGAACAGCCGATCTACGACTACAGCGAGCATCGCCGCCTGGGCGAGAGCCGCCGCATCGGCGACCACCTGGTGGTCGTGCTCGAAGGCATCCTCATCTTCGTGGATCCCGAGCTGCGCGCCCTCATGGACATCAAGCTGTTCGTGGACGCCGACGCCGACGTGCGCTTCATCCGCCGGCTCCGCCGCGACCTGGTCGAGCGCGGGCGCTCGGTGGACAGCATCATCCGCCAGTACGAAGAGAGCGTGCGGCCGATGCACATGCAGTTCGTCGAGCCGAGCAAGCGCTACGCCGACCTCATCATCCCCGAAGGCGGCCACAACCGGGTGGCGGTCGACCTGGTGAAGACCAAGATCAGCGAACTGCTGCGCGAACGCGGCGGCGCGCCGCTGCCGGCGGTCGAGGGAACCCGGGCGGTCTGAGACCCGCAACGTCCGGCTAAGGCTCCCCCACCAGCGTGAGGGTGCGGCCGCCACGCCCCGCCGGACGGCGCGCCGGCGAGGACGCGAGCGCGTGCCACGCGCGCAACGCCTCGCCCACCGACCACGCCTGGGCGATCGCGCCGCGGGGCGTATGCGGCGGCTCGCCGTCCACCCGCTGGCCGAGCTGGCCGAACCCCTGCTGCTCGAGGAGGCGCCCGAGCGGATCGAGCAGCGCCAGCGCCGCCGCGCGATCGCGGTAGACCCGATAGTGGGCGAGGGCGTAGTGCGGCAGCAGCCACACCCAGGCGGCCCCCTGGTGACATACCGGTTCGAGGGTCGCATCGAGCGCGGCGTCGCCGACGGCCTCGCTCCCGCGATAGCGCGGGTCCTCGGGCGCGAGGCTCCGCAGCCCGCGCGCCACGAGCAACGACCGGGCGCAACAGTCCACGACAGCGCGCCGCCGCGGGGCCGCCAGCGGACTGTCGGGCAGCGAGACCGCGAGCAGCTGGTTCGGGCGCACGGAGGCGTCGGGGCCCCGAGGTCCATCGATGACGTCGTAGAGCCCCCCGGTCTCGGCGTTCCAGTAGCGCTCGAACGCGTTCCCGACGCGACGCGCCATCCCGGCGTAGGCGTCGTCCGGCCGGCGCAACCGGCGCGCGAACGCCGCCATCGTGGTCAGTGCATTGAACCAGAGCGCGTTCACCTCGACCGGCTTGCCCGGGCGCGGGGTGACCGGCTGACCCTCATGTCGCGCGTCCATCCAGGTGAGCGCCAGCCCCTCGCCCCCGGCGCGCAGCAGGCCGTCGCGCGGGTCGGCGGCGATCCCGAACCGCTCGCCGCGCTCGAACCAGGCGCCGATGTCCTCGAGCAGCGGGAACAGCTCGGCGAGCAGGTCGTCGTCGCGCGTCGCCTCGTGATAGGCGCGCACCGCCTGGAAGAACCAGAGTGACGCGTCGACGGACTGGTATTCGGGCCGGCCGCCAGGATCGGTGAAGCGGTTGGGCAGGAGTCCGTGGTCCGCGTGCGCCGCCCAGGTCAGCAGGATCTCGCGCGCGAGTTCAGGACGCCCGGTCGCGAGCGTCAGCCCCGCCATCGCCGCCATGGCGTCACGCCCCCGGTCGCTCGACCCTGGAAAGCAGGCCAGGATGGTGCGGCCGGTCGGGCGGTCCTGGCTCGGGCGCGAGACGATGAACGCGTCGGCCGCCAGGACCAGCCGCCGCACCCAGTGGGGCGCCGCGCGGGCGGCCGCGGGCCGGGCCCGCTTCCAGTTGTCCATCAGCACGCGCTCGCGCGAAAGGTGGCGCGAGTGCGCGGCGGCGGACGCGAGCGATCCCGCCATGGCGCCTGGCCTCGCGCTCGCCACCACCAGCGCGCGATCGCCCGGGCGCAGCCGCAGGACGAGCTCCCCTGCCATGTAGTGATCCTCGACCCACGGCATCCCGTGATCGCGGTCGGCGTGGAGCGCGTATTCGCGGTACCAGGTGCCGCCGGGCCGCAGCTCGGCTCCGGCCGCCGAGACCCAGAGCGGAGTGGCGGTGTCGTACATGCGGATCCGCCACCCGTGCCCATCGCGCTCGACCCTGGGCGTGGCGACGGGGTCCACGGTCAGGGCCTCCACGTCGCGATGATCCACCACCGCACGCAGCGAGAGCGTCGTCGCGTGTCCGTCGGCGCCGAGCGCGTACTCGATGCAGGTGGTGTTCTCGCCGTGCTCCATCCACACCCGCTTCTCGAGGCGCGCGCCCTTGACCGCCCAGGTCCAGACCGGCACCGAACCCTCGAGGTGGAACGAGAGCAGGTGGCGATGGCCCCGGGGCTCGACCGTGCCCGTCGCCCACA
>JBKJXJ010000531.1:0-7730 GCA_046716125.1 Candidatus Eiseniibacteriota bacterium | reverse complement strand
TCCCGCGAGCCTCGGACGCCCCCTGCTGCGTCCCGTCGGGTTCTGTGACGGAGCCTGGAACGGGCTCAGTGCTCGGACTCGGGCCCTCGCACCACGCCGCCCGACGGGACGTCGCCGGCGAAGTCGCTCTCGCCCACGAACGCGCCGATCCGCGCGTTGCGTCCGACCGTGATCCCCTCCGGAACGCGCGCCCCCTTGCCGACCACGAGGAGCCCTGTCGCCAGGTGTTCGGGGCACGCCTGGTTCGGCGTCATGTCGTCGCCATGGCCGATGCGCGCCCCCTCGCCCACCACGACCTCCTTGTCGAGGATGGCGCGGTCCAGGGCGGCATTGCGCATCACCAGCGTGTCGTTCATCACGATGCTGTCGGTCACCACGGCGCCCGGGGCCACGACCACGCCGGGGAACAGGATCGAGCGGTGGACGGCGCCCGAGATCCGGCACCCATTGGCGATCAGGCTGCGCTCGGCGACCCCGCCGGCTTCGAAGCGCACCGGCGGACGCACGGCGCTCTGGGTGTGGACCAGCCATGAGGGATCGTTGAGATCGAGCGGCGCCCGGTCCGAGATCAGGTCCATGTTGGTCTGGTAGTAGGACTCGAGCGCCCCGACGTCCTGCCAGTAGTCGCGAAATCTATAGGCGTAGACGGCGCCCCCGCGCGCGACCAGCCGCGGCAGCAGGTCCTTGCCGAAGTCGTGGCTCGAGTCCGCCATCGCCGCGTCCTCGATGAGCCAGTCGATGAGCGAACGGCGGTCGAAGAGATAGACGCCCATCGAGGCGAGCCGCGAGGTGGCCTGGCGCGGCTTCTCCTGGAATCCCACGACGCGCCCGGTCTTGTCGGTCTCGAGGATGCCGAAGGCGCTCACCGATTCGGCCGGCACCTCGGTCACCGCGACCGTCACCGAGGCCCGGTTCGCCTCGTGGAAGGCGTAGAGGATGCTGTAGTCCATCTTGTAGACGTGATCGCCCGAGAGCACGAGCACGTGGTCCGTCATCCGGCGCCGCAGGTGGATCAGGTTGCGGTAGATGGCGTCGCCCGTGCCTGTATACCATTCGCCCGCGACCGCATCGAGCGAAGGCTGGAGAAGTTGAACGCCGCCGCGAGTGCGGTCCAGGTCCCACGGCCGGCCGATCCCGATATGCTGGCGCAGCGAGGTCGGCCGGTACTGGGTGAGCACGCCGACGTCGAAGATGCCCGAGTTGACGCAGTTGGAAAGCGTGAAGTCGATGATCCGATACTTGCCGCCGAACGGCACCGCCGGCTTTGCGCGGCGCTCGGAGAGCAGGCACAGCCGCGTGCCGAGGCCCCCGGCGAGGATGAACGCGTAACGGTTCCCGTTCATCCCAGCCCCTGCGTCGCCATGCGGTCGGCGATCCGCGTCCCGGGCGCGAGCGGGCCGGCGAAGTCGGCATCGCCCGCCCCCACGCCGACCACCACCTGGGGACCGATCCGGGCGCCGTCCGGGATCGCGGTGTCCTTGCCCACCAGGGTGAGTCCATCGAGCCACGCGAGCGCCGGATCGTCCGAACGCGCCCCGTCCCCCACCTTCGCCCCTTCGCCGACGTGCGCGAACTTGTCGAGTATCGCGCGGTGGATGTGCGCCCCCCGCCCGACGATCACGTCCAGCATGACGACCGAATCCACGATCTCGGCGCCCGGATGGACCGTGACGCCCGGGAACAGCAACGAGTTCCGCACCCGCCCCGCCACGCGACAGCCGTTCGCGACGAGACTGCCCTGGACGTCGGCCCCGGGCAGCAGGAGCACCGGCGGGCGCTCCTCGTCGCGCGTGAGGACCGGCCAGCGCGCGTCGTGAAGCTGCAGGCGCGGCTCGGGCTTCAGGAGGTCGAGGCTGGCCCGGTGGTAGGTCGCGACCTCGCCGATATCCTCCCAGTAGCCCTCGAACAGGCAGGTCTGGACGCGCTCGCCGGCCGCGACCAGCGGTTGGAGCACGTCCACCGCCAGATCCACGGGGCTCCCGCGCAACGCCTCGCGCAGCACCGAGGTCTCGAACAGATAGACGCCCATCGAGGCGAGCCGGGCGTCGGTCTGCCTGGGCTTCTCCTCGAACCGCACCACCCGCCCCTCGTCGTCGGTGGTCGCCATTCCGAACCGGCGGGTCCGCTCGGGCCCGACCGGGAGTACCGCGATCGTGACCGCCGCCTTCGTGCGCTCGTGCGGATGGACCAGTGCGCGGTAGTCCATCTTGTAGACGTGGTCGCCCGAGAGCACGAGCACCCGTTCGGCGCGCGAGTCCTCGATCGCGTCCCAGTTCTGCGCCAGCGCGTCGGCCGTGCCGCGATACCAGCGGGCGTGCTCGCGCGTGAGGTAGGGCTGCAGGATGACGACCCCCGGCTCGCGCCCGTCCAGATCCCAGGCACGGCCCGAGCCGATGTGATCGTGGAGCGATGCGGGCGAATGCTGGGTCAGCACACCGACCCGGCGCACCCCCGAGTGGCAGCAGTTGCTGAGCGTGAAATCGATGACCCGGTATTTGCCGCCGAAGGGGACCGCGCTGACGGCGCGTTCGGCCGCCAATACGCTGAGCCGCTCGCCGCTGCCGCCCGCAAGCACCAGCGCCAACGTGTCACGCACGGCCATCTCCGGAGAGGGAGGAACGCCTCACGACAGGAAGGAAGCGGCGAAGCTACGGACCGTGGTGGGGCAAGTCAAGGCCACGGGTTCGGCACTTGGGTCCGGCGGGCGGCGATCCCGCGGAGACGAGCAGGATGGTACCCCTGCCGTGAGCGAGGACGACGAGATCGAGGTGCCGCGCCGGCTCGATGCTCAGGGCCTCTGGACGGGGAGCCCCGAAGAGGATTAGGGTTCCGGCCATCTCACGTCCGGAGGCGGCCGATGGCTTGTCGCATTCTCGTCCTGTGCGTCCTCGCGACGTCGCTTCTCGCGGGATGCAGCGTGAAGCGGCTGAGCCGCACCCTCACCCCGCCGGATCAGGCGTCCTCGCTCGACCGGAAATCGCCCTTCCTCAAGGCACATATGCGGGACGGTCGCGTGCTGGTCCTGTCCGAATGGAGCGCGGATTCCGCCGCCCGGACGGTCTCCGGCCGCGGCGACGCGCTCGACGTGAACCGCGCCGTCACCACGCGGGGTTCGTTCACGGTCTCGCTCGATTCCGTCGCGCTATTCGAGACGAACGTCGTCCAGACCTCAGGCTCGGTGGCAGCGCTCAGCGTCGTGACGGTCGCCTCGCTCGCGCTCACCGCCTATTGCATCGCCAATCCGAAGGCCTGCTTCGGTTCCTGTCCCACCTTCTACATCTCCGACGGATCGGGTCCGCAGCTCCAAGCGGAAGGCTTCTCGTCGAGCGTTCTTCCCTCGCTCGAGGCGACGGACATCGATGCGCTGTATCGGGTGCCGGAGCCCAAGGGGGAACTCGAGGTTCGCATGAAGAACGAGGCGCTCGAGACCCACGTCGTTCGGCACGTGGAGCTTCTCGCCGTGCCGCGCGCGATGGACGAGCGGGTCTTCGCCACGGCCTCGGGCGAGTTCCGGCGCGCCCGGCTTCTCGCGCCACCGTCACGCTGCGTCGGGCCGGAGGGAGACTGCCGCGCCGCAGTCCTCGCGTTCGACGGGATCGAGCGCCTGAGCCTGGCTGACTCGACCGATCTCGCCGCGCGCGAGAGGATTGAGCTGGAGTTTCTGGACGTGCCGGACGGGCCGCTCGGCCTGGTCCTCGCCAGGCGACAGACGCTCCTCAGCACGTATCTTTTCTACCAGGCGCTCGCCTACATGGGCCGCTCCGCGGGCTACTGGCTTGCGACGCTGGAGCGCGGCGGCGCGGATCTCTCGACGCGGGCTGGCGGCATCGAACGCGCGCTAGGAGGCATCGAGGTCTTCGTGCGGCGCGAGGACGGCACCTGGCTCCGGGCCGGAGAGGACGTCGAGACCGGCCCGCTGGCCGCCGAAGTGCGGCTTTTGCCGCTACCGCGCTTCGCGGGGAAGCCGCTCCGCGTCCGGCTCCAAATGGCGCGCGGCCTGTGGCGGCTCGACTGGGTCGCGCTCGCGCGGCTTTCCGGAGAAGTTGCACCGATCCGCCTGCGGCCCGTCACCGTCGAGCGGGCCGGGCCGAACGCCGCCGGGACCGTGGCGCCAGATGGCGTGCTCACGACCTCCCCTGGCGATGAGTACGTCTTCCGCTTCTGGCTGCCGGCGGCCGGCGGCCCTCACGAGCTATTCCTGGAGAGCCGCGGCTATTACCTCGAATGGATGCGGGACGCCTGGCTCGCCGAGGAAAATCCTACGCGAGCAGCCATGATGTTCGCGCAACCGGCCGAGGCCCTTCGCCTCCTGGCGCCCGAGTTCAAGGCGCAGGAGGCAGGCATGGAGCGCGCGTTCTGGGGGAGCCGCTATGCGCGTCCTTAGCGCGCGCTCGGCGTGGGCGGCCCTTCTCGCCGGGTGGTGTCTTGCCAGCTGCGCGAGCTCGACCGCGCCGAAAGGTTGGCTTCCGCAGGCGGTCGGCGCCCAGAGCGCGGCCCACGGCGGCTGGCTTTCGCTCCAAGTGAAAGGCGGTTCCCGGGGAACACTCCACGAAGGGGAGCTCCTCGCGATTCAGGCAGACAGCATCTTCATTCTCGAGCACGGCGCGTGGCTCGGCCTGCCGACCGCGCAAGTGGCGAAGGCGACGCTCACGGCATACAACGCGAACAAGGGACCGCTCGCCCTATGGACGCTCGGCGGAACGCTGTCGACCGCATCCCATGGATTCGTGTTGATCATCTCGGCGCCGGTTTGGATCATCACCGGCACCATCGCGACGGCCTCGCAATCTCACGCCCCGCGGACGACCTTCACGCCGGCGACCTGGGAAAAGGCCCGGGCGTACGCCCGCTTCCCGCAGGGACTGCCGGAGGGATTGGACCGATCGTCGTTGCGTCCGAAGTAACAGGGTCCCGTGTCGCGCCCCCGACGCCGCGCTTCGTGTGTGGCCTGATTCGCGAGGCCCTCGGCGAGGACCCAATCGACGTTAGGCGCCTCGCTCCCTCTGTCGTGAACCGATTCCCGCCCCAGCGCCTCTGCGGTTCGATGCACGCGACCGCCTCCTCGCCTTCCCCGACGCCCTGTGACTATGCTCAGTTCCGACCGGGTCGAACGCCCGCACCAGCGCCAACGTGTCACGCACCGAGCACTCCGGAGAGGGAGGTCCGCTGAGGATGGAAGGGAAGGAAGCGGCGAAGCCAGGGATCCAGGACCTTGATCGCCACCGGGCGGCGGATCTTGAGGTCTTCGGCGAGGTAGACCGTCGCCATGCCGCCGCGGCCGAGTTCGCGCTCAATGCGGTAACGCGAAACCAGCGCTTCGCGGAGGAGTTCGAGCAGATCGGCCATCTGCGTCTACCTCATCCCTGCCGACCGTCGGTGAGGTGCGCCGAACGGCGCGTCCTGCTACCAGCTCAGCGAGGCGGAGACCAGGTGGGTGGTGTCGAGGTTCTGGTCGTTCGGGAAGTCGCTCTCGTCGGAGGCGAAGAACCGGTGGAGCGCGGCCGCGTAGTCCACCCCCACGTGCTTGTACCGCACACCGGCGCCGAAGGTGAGGTCCTTGGCGTTGGCGCCCGTGCGGAGCGCGAAGGTGTGGTTGTACCAGTACTCGAGCCCAGTACGGAACTCGGTCGTGACCGACCCCAGCTTGAGCTGGCTGTCGCGCCGGCGGCCCTCGAACCCCCAGCCGATGTCGGTCGCCCAGGTGAGCGCATGCTTCTCGGCCGGGTAGAAGTTGAACGCGACCCCGGTGTCGATCGTGGGCCGGACCAGCTCTCGCGTGCCGTTGTTCCAGGAGAGGAAGGTGGTCGTCAGGTCATGCACCACGATCCCGATGGTCGCCGCGTCCATCGGCATGTAGAGCAGGCCGACGTCCACCCCGGCGCCGAACGAGGTCACCTTCTCGCGCCAGAGCGTGTCGGGGAGGCTCTGGCGGACGAACTTGACGCTGCCGCCGAACACCCAGTGCCGGCCGTACTGACGGGCGTACGAGAAGTACGCCGCCAGGTCGCTGGCGCTCGCCTGGTAGAAGTCGATGCTCAGGATGCGCTCGCCCGGCTGCCACTGGCCGTCGTTCTCGCTTCCATCGGGATCGAACGTGCCGGGCTGGCCGTCGGTGCCGTCGTCGATGAAGTCGGTCCCGGCCAGGAGCTCGCCCGGGCGCGGAGTGACGCCGATGTCGTCCACCGCGAGCCGCACCAGGCCGACGCCGATCGCCGACTCTTTGCCGCTGGTGCGGTCGAGCGGGAGCACGACGCCGAGGTAGTCGTGGTTAACGAGACGCCCGAACTTCTCGGCGTGCTGCGGCAGCACCTCGCGGTACGGCAGATAGACCATGCCGGCCGGGTTCCACCACATCGCGGTCGCGTCGTCGGAGACCGCGGTGAACGCACCGCCCATCCCGATGGCGCGCGCGCCGACCGGGACTTTCAGGAACTCCGCGGCGTACTTGGTCGCGTGGGCGGTCGGCGCGGCGAACAGGCTCGCCAGGGCGATCAGGATCGAACAGCTTAGGGCGGCCCGGGGACGAGCGGAACGCTGCATGCGAGGCCTCGGGTGAGACGCGAACGACGAGTGAGCGAGCCTAAGGGCCCGCGAACTCAGATGTCAACCGACCGGGCCGCGGGCTGCCATTCGGGCATGCTCGCCTCGCCGATCGGTCGCGCGATGCGCCATTCGCCCCGGGTCCGGACCAGCTCATCGGCGGAGCGGAAACTCCGCATGCCGTCCTCGCCAACCGGCTGGTAGCGCACCTCGTAGCTCACCAGGATCCGCCCCCCCGTCACCGGCAGCGAGCGGAACTCCCCGAGCGTCAGCTCGTCCGTCGGCGGGAGGAACCACAACATGCCGGGCCGCGGCAGCTGATGCCGCCCCTCGACCAGACACTCCCACGCTCCATCCGCATCGCCGCCACGCAGCGCGGACCAGTAGGTCTCGAGCGTCGAGCTGGGCGAGATGAAACGGGGATCCACGCGAGAACGCTCACCCTGACCGAGCAGGCTCAGACTCACGATCGCTACCGCGAGGATGCCCCGCCACCCCACCTTCGTGGCCGCGACTCTCCCGGAGCGCGGTGATGCGTCCTCCCATGCCGGACGATCACCCTCTACTACCCCGACCGGGGTGTCGGTCGTTCCCGGAAATCCCGGGGTCGCTCCGAATGCGATGGACGGATGATCGAGCTGCACCGGGACTCCGGCCGGCCGGGGAGCGGCCATTCGAAGAGCATCCGTGCAGGTGGTGGCGAGGGATCGTGCCCTCGCCGGGTCGAGGGCCTCGGGGGGACCTCGTTGGGTACGTGGAGAGTCGTCAGCGCATGAATCATTCCCGCAACTTGGGAACGAGACCGTGCAAACCGCACGCTCACGTGGAATTCTAAGTGGTGCCCAGAACCCACGTCAATTCAATACGTTGACCCGCGCCGTTTCGGCGACGGTCTCCCCGGCCGCGTACCCGATGTCCGTCCCCCTCCCATTTTGCGTCCCCCGCCTCCAACTCCTCTGGGGCGCGCTGGCCCACCGGGACCAGTCCTTTGCCCCGGTCGACTCGAAGGGAAGCCACCCCTCCCCGGTCGCTGCCCTTGAGACTTCGGTCCCCTGGGGCGCGGTGGCCCACCGGAACCAGTCCTTTGCCCCGGTCGACTCGAAGGGAAGCCACTCCTCCCCGGTCGCTGCCCTGAAGACTTAGGTCCCCCGGGTCCACCGCCCGCGCGAGGAGGCCGAGCGGCCCCGCCC
>JBKJXJ010000530.1:0-5046 GCA_046716125.1 Candidatus Eiseniibacteriota bacterium | reverse complement strand
GGCGTCGCCCCAGAGATCGAGCGCGCCCTGGGACGACCCGCTCTGCGAAAGCCCGGCGGGCACGAGCCCGGCGGGCGTGCGCGCGCCGGACGTGAGAGCCCCGGCAGGGCGCGTCTCCGTCGCCGCGGCGCCTGCGGCGGCGTTCGGGGTCGCGAGGATGACGCCGGCGGCGGGCTGCTCGGCCGCCGAGCCGCGTCGTTCGGCCGGTCGGGCCGCGACCGGCGCGCCCAGGTCCGTGCCGCCGAGTCCCTGCTCGCCCGCGACCGCCTCGAGGCGCCGGATCTCCCAGCGTCGCGCGAACGCGAGCAGCTCGTCACGCCGGATCGGCGCCACCGGCAACCCGTCCAGGTCGATCCCCAGGTCGAGGTCGGCCCGCACGGTGGCGAGATCGCGCGACAGGAACGCCAGCTCGCGATGGGTCTCGAGCTTGAGCTTCAGGGCCGGCTTCGTCACCTCGGAGAGCTGCTCGTAGAGCGTCTCGAGCGATCCGAACCGGCGCATGAGCTCGACCGCGGTCTTCTCTCCCACGCCCGGGACGCCCGGGATGTTGTCGCTCGAGTCGCCCATCAGCGCCAGCACGTCGCGGATGTGTTCGGGACCCACGCCCCACTTCTCGCCGACCGCCGCGGCATCCAGCTTGAGATAGTCCTCGCCGCGCGATTGCGGCGAGAGGACGGTCACGCGTTCGTCCACCACCTGGAGCATGTCCTTGTCGCCGGTGACCAGGATCACCTCGAATCCCTCGCCGGACCCGCGCCGCGCCAGAGTCGCCATGACGTCGTCGGCCTCCATGCCCGGCTTCTCGATCACCGGCAGTCCCAGGCAGCGCGCCAGCTCCTCGATCGGCTCGAGTTGCGAGGCGAGATCCTCCGGCATCGGCGGGCGCGTGGCCTTGTACTGCGGGAAGCGCTCGTGGCGGAAGGTCGGGCCCGGGCCGTCCCAGGCGAGCGCCCATCGGTCCGGCTTCAAGTCGCGGCGCAGCTTGAGCACCATGTTGGCGAACCCGAAGATGGCCGAGGTGTTCTCGCCCCTCGAGTTGCGGAGCGGGCGGCCGATCAGGGCGTAGTACGCCCGGTAGACCAGACCCAGCGCGTCGAGCACGACCAGCCGTGGCATGGCGGGCGGGCTACGCCACCCGGCGCGCGACCAGGATCTTGTTCGTGCCCGGACCGCGACTCGCGCCGAGCGGCAGGAGCATGCGGTCGAGCGCGAGCAGGACGCCCGGGGCGCGGTTGAGGAAGCGGAACGGCCCGAGCTCCCGGTTGAGCAGCACGTGGGTCGGGTGGAGCGTGGCCACCTGGAGGCCGGCGGCGGTCAGGAGCGCGCGGTAGCGCGAGAGCGGGCGCATCCGATTGTGTTCCGCCAGGCGGTCCATCTCGCTGAACGCATCCGACACGACCAGCAGACCGCCCCCTTCCACCGCCAGGGCCAGGTGGTTCACCGCCGCCTCCCAGCGTGCGTCCTCGGTGATGTGGTAGAGCACGTCCATGGCGTTGACCAGCGCGAAGCGGCCCTCGATCGGACGCTCGCCCACGTCGGCCAGGATGAACCGGGCCTGGGGATGACGCGCGCGCAGGGTCTCGATCGAGACCGGGGCGATGTCCATCCCGGTCACATCGGCGCCCCGTTCGAGGTAGTAGGCGGTGAAGTACCCGGTGCCGCAGCCCACGTCCAGCACCGTCCGGCCGCCTGGATCGAAGCCGTGATCGTGCAGCGCGCGCGTGAGCACGTCGGCGCGCAGCCGGTAGCAGGCGAGGTTGTAGGCCATCGGCAGGGCGGTCTCGCCGCTGCCGCGCAGGTCGAAGTGACCGGACAGTCGCTCCTGCCAGAACTCGCGGGGCTGATACGTCACGGACGCCCCCGATAAACACCCCGGTAGAGACGATGGCGTGCGATATAGCGGGCGACCGTGTCCGGCACGAGGTAGCGGATGGACCGCCCGGCGCGCACACGCGCCCGCACCAGGCTCGAGGACACCGCGATCTCGGCGTTGCCGAGCCACTCGATGGAGGCGCCCCGCGTTCCAGCTCGTCCGCGCGCGGACGCGGATCGGGCGCCGCGGCGGGCCTGCGAGGTGGCGCCGGGACGCTCGGCCACCGCCAAGGTGGCCAGGCGCAGGATGGCCTCGGGCTCGCGCCATGCGGCGAACTCGTCGAGGCTGTCGGCGCCCATGATCAGGAACAGTCGCGCGCGCGGCGCCTCGGCCGCCACCTCGCGCAGGGTCTCGACGGTGAAGGACGGCCCGCCGCGACGGGTCTCGATGGTCGAGACCGCGAAGCCCCGGTTGTCGCGCACCGCCAGGCGCGCCATCGCCACGCGGCGGGGGGCGCGGGTGAGCCGCGTGCCGGGCTTGTGGGGCGGCTGACCGGCGGGGATGAACCGGACCTCGTCCAGGCGCAGGCGGTCACGCGCGCATTCGGCGAGCACGAGGTGTCCGACGTGCGGCGGATCGAAGGTGCCGCCGAACAGGCCGATGCGTCGCATCGCGGGGGTTAGGAGCGTTCCAGGCGCTTCCGCTCGCGGGCCGCGCGTCCCGCGATCGGCAGGCCGGGGTAGCGTGCCTCGATGCTCTCGAGCCGCGCGATGGCCTCGGGGCGCTTGCCCTCCCGCACATCGCACATCGCCAGCCCCATCTCGGCCTCGGACACGAAGGCGGTGTCCGCATAGTCGGTGGCCACCATCTCGAAGTACACGCGCGCGGGTTTGGGGAGATTCAGCTTGAGGTAGAGCGCCCCGGTGCGCACGAGCTTGTCGGCGAGGCGCGTGCGACAGGCATGGACCTGTTCGCGGGCGGCGGCGTTCTGCCAGTGGCCGGGAAAATCGTTGAGGTAGCGCTGCCACTCGGAAAGGGCGCGGTGGGTGAACTCCTGGTCGAAGTCGGGCGGCCGCGACTGGGCCAGCTGGGACTCGGCCAGGCCATAGCGGGCCGCCGCGCTCGAGTCGCTCTCGGGGTAGTCGCGCAGCAGCCGCTCGAACTCGGTCGCCGCCAGGACCCACTCCCTGTTCCTGAGCTGGGCGTACCCGAGCAGGTAGATGGCCTGGTCCACATCGGCCGACCCGGCGTTGTTGGCGATGTACGTCCGGAGCAGCTCACTCGCGGTGCCGTACTCCTTCTGGGCGAGCAGCCTTCTTGCGACCGTGAGGCGCTCCTCCTCCGAGTGGATGGCCGGCAGCACGCCGGCGCCGCAGCCGGCCAGCGCGAGGCCGAGGAGCAGCATCGCGAAGCGGCGCGTGGCGGAGGGACGATCGGGCGCGCGCACTACGGTCGGTTCTGGAAAAAGAGGGCGATGAGGCCGCCCACGATGGCGACGACGACGGCGGGCTCGAGCGCCTTGCCCGCGCTCCGCGTGGGCACCGTGCTCCTGAGCTCGGCGTAGCGTTCGTCCTCGACCAGCGTGATCTGTCCGCGCGGGAAGGCGTCCACCAGGTTGTGGGTGGCGTCGCCGCTCCACAGCACGATCGAGGTCGCCGGGTCACGCATGGTGATCCCGCCTTCCACCAGCGCCTGGCGTTCGATCTTGACCCGTCCCCAGATCCAGCCGCGCAGGCGCAGGTAGGTGACCCGGGCCGACGCCAGCTGGTACTCGAGGATCGGGTCGCCGGGATTGCCGGCGACCGTCATGAGGCTGTCGTCGGGCAGGATGCTGCGGCGCACCATCGCGGTCACACCGCGCTTCCCGAGCACACGCAGGATGGCGTGCTCGACCACGAAGTTGAGCGGATGGTTCTCGGCCGGGGCCAGGATGACGTGGCCGCCGCTGTCGAGCGGGGCGCTCGCGAGCGCCTTCTGGAAGGAGACGTTGGCGACCCGCGTCACGAGCTGCAGGTTGGTGAGCGGGACCCTCGGTCCCCGCGCGCGCACGATCGGCTCGAGTTCGGGTTCGGCCACCGCGAGCACGGTGTCCACCGCGGGCTTGGGGCCGCTGGCGTATCGGACCTTCTTGGCTTCCGCCGGCCCGGCGGACAACACGGCACCCAGCAGCGCGACGCTGAACCACGAACGCATCAAGCGTGTCCTTTCAGGATGGGAAAAGGGGTCTCGGCTGCCGTCTCCGCCCGCGCGAACAGATCGTAGGCCGCCGCCCCGGTGACCCGCACCGGCACGAGCGAACCCGGCTCCAGATGGTCTCCTTCGACCGCCACCCCCCCGTCCACCTCCCACGCCGAGCCCGCGGTGCGCGCGGCGTAGTGCCTTCGTCCGTCCCGGGCAGGATCCCCTTCGGCCGGTCCATCGATCATCACCGTGAGCCGTTCGCCGATCCGTCGCGTCAGCCGCTCGTGCGAGACCTTCTGCTGGAGCTCCAGCAGCCGCGCGCGGCGGCGGCGGCGCGTCGCGGCCGGGACCTGGGCCGCCATCCCGTGCGAAGGCGTCTCGGGCTCGCGCTCGTACGCGAACACCACGACGTGGTCGAACGACTCCTCCTCGACGTAACGGCACAGCTCCTCGAAATCCTCCTCGCGCTCGCCCGGGAACCCCACGATGAAGTTGGTGCGGAACGCCACCCCCGGGATGCCCGCCTTGATCCTGCGGACCAGCGCACGGGTGTCGACCGCCGTCATCCCCCGCCCCATCGTGCGCAGCATCCCGGCCGCGATGTGCTGGAGCGGCATGTCCACGTACGGCACCACCCGCTTCGCGTTCGCCCACACGGAGATCAGCCGGTCGCTCCACAACCTGGGATAGGTGTACTGCACGCGGATCCAGTGCAAGCCCTCGACCCGGTCCAGCGACTCGAGCAGGTCGGCCAGCGTCGGCCGGCCCGGCAGGTCGGTGCCGTAGCCGGTCGTGTCCTGCCCGATCAGGTTGAGCTCGCGCACCCCCGCGCGCACCAGTCGCTCCGCCTCGCCGACGAGATCGGCGATCGGGCGGCTCCGCTGGTCGCCGCGCAGGCGGGGGATGATACAGAATGTGCACCGGTGGTCGCATCCCTCGGAGATCTTGAGATAGGCGAGATGGCGGGGGGTCGAGAGCGCGCGCGGGACCAGGCTGTCGAGCGCGCCACCGGGATAATCGGTCTGCGCGCGCCGCGGACCGCCTTCCAGCAC
>JBKJXJ010000529.1:0-4015 GCA_046716125.1 Candidatus Eiseniibacteriota bacterium | reverse complement strand
CTCTGCCACACCGATCGCAAGGCGAGCTGGGCGGCGAACGAGACGCGCCGCCAGTACGGCGCCGACGCGGCAGCGCCGCCGGACGACCACCCTTCCACGATCGCCGAGAGCGTTCGCACTCTGCTCGGCGGGGATGTCCTGCAGCGCGCCGTGGCGGTCAATGCGCTGGCCCAGGAGGCCTCGTATACGGCGAATCCGGTGGCCCGACTGTGGGCGGTCCCGTTCCTGCTCCTCACCATGGAGGATCGCTATCCCGCGGTGCGGCACTTCGCCTACCGCGATCTGGTGAGACTCTACCGGCGCGCGCAGGCCGCGGCACCGGACATGCAGCGGTCTCCCCCACTGCCCGATTTCGACTATCTTGCCGAAGCGCCGGTGCGCGAGGCGGCGCTCGCTCAGTGCTGGAGCTGGTGGCGGTCCCTGGACCGGCGCCGCATCCCGCATCCGGGACCGGCGGTGCCGCTCGACCTCGAGCTCATGCCGATGCGCGCCGAAGTCGCGGCCCTGACCGCGAGACAGACTCGAAACGTGATCGCGATCGGAGAGTAAGGACCATGGCCGCACCCAAGGATCCGCCCCGCGTTTCGGCGGCCGGCGAGGAGGGGCTCGCGCGGCGCCACAGGCGCTTCGGCTGGACGGCGCTGTTCGTGTGGATGTGCGGCGGGCTCGTGCTGGAGTTGTTCCACGGGTTCAAGCTGGGCGGCTATCTGCTCGATGCGCTGCGTCGCGAGCTGTGGACGCTGGCCCATTTTCACGGCGCGCTCCTCTCCGTGGTCAATCTCGTCTACGTGCGCTGGGCGGAGGCCCCGGGATTGTCCGCCGCCGCGCGCGCGCGCGCCTCTCGCGCACTGATCGCCGGCAGCGTCCTGATGCCGGTGGGGTTCCTCCTCGGCGGGTGGTTCCACTACGAGGGCGATCCCGGGCTCGGCATCTTCCTCGCCCCGCTCGGCGCGTTGGCGCTGCTCTATCCCGTGGCGGTCCAGATGCGCGGCGCGTGGAGGGACAGGAACTGATCGCGGAACGCTGATCGGCGCCCGCTAGTCCGGCTCCGCGCGCTCCGGGACGGCACGCTTTCGGGCCGCGGCGAGGTAGCCGGGCCGCAGGTCGAGCAGGTTCGCGAGCTTGCGCATGAGGTAGGACTCATGCCGGGAGAGCGTGCCGTCGGCGTACACCACGCGCCAGAGCACCTCGGCCAGGACCATGCGCTGCCCCTCGTCGTACTGCTTCGCGATGACCGATGTGAACTGGTGCAGGTCGGTCGCCTGTCCGAGTCGATCCTGGGCCAGCGTCATGAGCTCGGCGGAGGCTTCGGCGCCCAGGCCGAAATGACGGGCCAGCGCTTCCTGGATGTGCCGCCGCTCCTCGGGCGAGAACTCGTCGTCGGCGTGGGCCAGTTCGAGCAGCAGGGCGCAGGCCGCGATCGGCAGATCGTGATCGCCCGGCCCGGCGGACGGCGCTTCCGGCGCCGCCGTCGGCGGGAACAGCGCCCGTTTGATCGCTTCCAGCATGTGAGGAACTCCCCTCGGACCGTTCGAGCGCGAACCGGGTTGAACCGCTACGGCGTGGAGCCCATCTCCATGCCGCGGAACAGCGTCCTCAGATTGTTTCGCATTGCGGTGTCCTGGACCGCGACGTTGACCGCGCCCTCCATCATCGTGCGATCGGTCGCGACGCGCATGAGCACGGCCTGGCGCGCCCCACCGCTCACCATGAGCCGGTCGATCAGGACGGTGCGCGAGGAGTCGGCGCCCAGCAGCTTGTCCACCACCTCGCCCGACAGCGCGGGGTCCCGCGCCACCTTCTCCCAGAGCTGCGCGCGCTTCGTGTCGTCGGCAAGCAGACGGTTCACCGGATCGCCGCAGCCGGACATCATGGCCAGGCACAATGCCGCGGCGGCGACCAGCCCGAGAGACGTCATGGCGGTCGGCGTGTTTCGTTTCATCGGAAAGGTCTCCTCATGGGTGGTGGGGCGTCGCGGCCGGCTCATGCTGCCGGCGGACGTTTCAGGTGCCAGTCGGTGCGGCTCTGGTAGGCGACGCCGATCTGGATCATCGCACGCTCGGAGAATGCCGGGCCCATGAACGTGATCGAGGTGGGCAGGCCGTTCTCTCCGAACCCGTTCGGCATCGCCAGCGCCGGCAGCCCGCACAGGTTGCCGGCCGGGATCAGGGCCGGCCCTCCGCTGATGCCCGGGTATACGTCCTCGAAGTTCTTGTCGGCCGGATAGGCGACGGTCGAGCGCGTTGGCGAGGCCACGAGATCGAAGCGCTCGAAGAGCGCGGCGACCGCGCGCTTCATGGGTCGGCGGAGCCGCATCGCCTGGAGGTAGTCCACCGCCGGGATGAGAGTGCCGGCGTAGCCGCCGTGACGATCCTTGGGACAGCGCAGCTCCTTGACCCGCCCGCTCTCGATCAGGTCGAGGAACGCGCTCGCGCCCTCGGCGCCGACGATGGCCGAAACCGCGGGGCCCCACGGAAGATCGGGCCACTCCACGTCGCGTGTCACCTCGATCGCGCCCTTGAGCGCCCCGAGCGACGCCTCGAAATTAGTCCGCACCTCGGGCTGCACCTTCTCTACGACGCCCTTGGGCACGGCGATCCGGATCGGCCGGGTGGGCGCCGCCGAACGCCGCGCGTAGGTGAATCCTCGCGAGCTCGTGCTCTCGTCCTTCTCGTCGCGCCCGGCGATCGCGGCCAGCACGATGGCGCAATCATCGGCGCCGCGCGCCATGGGGCCCAGCTTGTCGAGCGTCCAGCACAACGCCATCGCACCGTGACGGCTCACCAGCCCGTAGGTCGGACGCAGGCCGGTGACGCCCGAGTACGCCGCCGGCGTCAGGATCGAGCCCGAGGTCTCGGAGCCGATCGCGAAGGGGACCAGTCCGGCCGCCACGGCGGCACCCGGACCGCTGGATGAGCCACCACTCCAGAACTTCGTGTTCCAGGGCGTGAGCCCCGGTCCGGTGAACGAGGCGTCGGCGTGGTTGTACCCCATGCCGCCCGCCAGCTCGACCATCGCGAGCTTGGCGCACAGGATGGCCCCCGCCGCGCGCAGGCGCTCGACCGCCGTCGCGTCGTAGTCGAAGCGCTGCTCCTTATAAGGCGCCGCACCCCACGTGGTCGGGGCGTTCTTCGTCGCGACCAGATCCTTCGCGCCGTAGGGGATGCCGTGGAGCGGGCCGCGATGCCGGCCGGCGGCGATCTCCTTCTCGGCGGCGCGCGCCTCGGCCAGCGCGGACTCGCGCATCAAGGTCACCACGGCGTTGTATCGGGGTCCGATCGTCTCGAGGCGCTCGAGGCACGCGGTCGTAAACTCGACCGGCGAGAGCTTGCGCGCGGCGATCCGGGCCGCCAGCTCGCGCACCGGCAGGAAGAACGTGGCCTCGTCGATCATGGCGGCCTCAGGCGCGGAAGGTGAAGTCGGGCTCGTCGCCGTTCGCGAGCTTGCTCTCGCGCAGGCGCTTGCCGCCCTGGACGCGGCCGTCCAGTTCGCGCGTGACGGCCTCGAGCTGCTCGGGCGTCAGGTGCCTGCCGTAGCGGCGTTGCACGATCGCGGCCAGTGCGCGGGCCTCCTCGGAGATCTCGAGCGGCGCGGCGGGCGTTGCCGGCGCGGCGGCCGAATCGGGCTTCGCCGGCGTCGCCACGGGCGGAGGCGTCGGCGTCTGCCCGATCGCCATCATGGATGGCATGAGCGCTTGCGAGAGCCCGGCGATGCCGACGGTGACCAGGAAACGGCGGCGGTCGGGTGCGGGGGGCTGTGAGGGGCTGTACATGCGGACCTCCGATCGAGCGAATGGACCAGGCGACGGCGGTGGAGGCTACTGCCGGGACGGGCTTGCGTTCAACGTCGAATGGCCCCGCTTCACGGGCGGATGGTCCCGGGCCAGTCGACCACCACGGAGATCGGAGACGCGTCCCCTTCCTCGACCAGCGCATTGACCAGGAACCGTTGGCCGTCGGGATGAACGACGTAGTGGTTCCTGCAGTCGACCAGACCCGTGGCCCGCATCCGGAAC
>JBKJXJ010000528.1:0-12104 GCA_046716125.1 Candidatus Eiseniibacteriota bacterium | reverse complement strand
AGCGACGCCGCGGCAGACGGCGATGCGAAAGCCGGTCACCAAGCGCGCCGGGGCCACGAGCCGAGGGGCGACGCGCCCGAAGCATCGGGCCGCGAAGCCTACGACGAAGCGCGCTCCGGCGGCGAAGACGGCGGCGCGCGTGACCTCGGCGCGCGGCACCGGCCCGGCCGGCACCCGGAAGAAGCCCAAGCGCAAGCACGATCCCAAGCGGGCGCGGACCAAGCCCGCGACCGGCCGCAGGAAGAAGGCGGAGCGCCGCACGTTCAAGTCGAAGAAGCAGGCGATCGCCGGGGCCAGCCGCCGCAAGCCGGTGAAACGCGCGAGCCGCGCGCGGACCAAGAAGCGCGTCGTGACGCGCGGCCGGATCGCGAAGCAATGAGCCTGCGTCGACCCCCGCCCGGCGGGATTTCCAGCCGTGGGCCGGCGGTGAGCGGATCGTGAACGCGCCCCGCGTCATGCTCGCCGGCGGCGTGCGCACGCCGATCGGCAGGTTCGGCGGTGCGCTCGCGACCTCGTCGGCCGCCGTGCTGGGAGGGATCGTCGCCCGCGCGTCGCTCGAGCGCGCGGGGGTGCCGGCGATGCCGGTGGACGAGGTGATCGTCGGCCATGCCCGCATGGCCGGCAACGGACCCAACCTCGCCCGCCAGATCGTCCGCCGCGCCGACCTCGGCGACCAGGTGCCTGCCTTCACCATCCACAAGGCGTGCGCCTCGGGACTGCAGGCGATCGTGAGCGCCTCGCAGAGCGTGCGGCTCGGCGACAGCGCGGCCGTGCTCGCCGCCGGCGTCGAGCACATGTCGAGCGTCCCGTTCCTCGCCCTCGATGTGCGCTGGGGAAGGAAGCTCGGCGACCTGACGCTGGTGGACGCGATGTACCGCGACGGCTACCTGTGCCCCCTGTGCAACCAGCTGATGGGGGAGACCAGCGAGACGCTGGCGACCGAATACAAGATCCCGCGCGAGGAGCAGGACGCCTACGCGCTGGCGAGCCACCAGCGCGCGGCGAAGGCCTGGGACGACGGCCATTTCGCGCGAGAGGTGATGCCGGTCACGGTAGGCGAGGGGAAGCGCGCGGTGACCGTGCTGAGGGACGAGAACGTGCGCCCCGATGCGTCGCTCGAGGATCTGGCGAAGCTCCCGCCGGTGTTCAAGCCGGAGGGGAGCGTCACCGCGGGCAACGCCTCGGCCATCACCGACGGAGCGGCGGCCATCCTCGTGCTCTCCGAGGAGGCCGTGCGACGCCACGGCGTCACGCCGCAGGCGGTCATGCTCGGATACACCTCGGTGGCGATGGATCCCGCCCGCATGGGCATCGCGCCGGTGCTCGCCGTGCGGCGTCTGCTCGAGCGCCACCAGCTCAGCCTCGATCAGATCGACCGGGTCGAGCTGAACGAGGCGTTCGCCTCCCAGGTGCTGGCCTGCGACCGCGTGCTGCGCTTCGACCGCGAGCGTCTCAACGTGAACGGCGGCGGCATCGCCCTCGGACACCCCACCGGCTGCAGCGGCACGCGCATCATGGTGACGCTGCTCAACGAGCTGGAGCGGTCGAAGGGCCGCTACGGTATCGCGACGCTGTGCGTGAGCGGGGGACAGGGGATGGCGGTGCTGGTCGAGCGGGCATAGCGGTGCCCGGCATCAGCGTCCGGCATCAGCGTCCGGTCCGGAGCTGCGTCAAGCCCTCCGCGTGATGAGCGGCCGCACCAGCGCCGCCACCACCAGCAGCGCGCCGAACACGCACACGACGCTGGCCCCGGGCGGGGCGCTCAGCCACACCGAGGTGAGCATCCTGAGCGCGCTGGCCAGCGCGGCGACCGCCCAGCCGATGGCGAGCCGCGTGCCGACGCGCCGCGCGAACAGCACGGCCGTCACGCTCGGCACGATCAGATAGCTGAACACGACCAGCACGCCCCCCAGCTCGACCGACGCGGTCACCGTGAGCCCGAAGGTGACGTAGAACAGGAAGTCCCACGCCTTGACGTTGACGCCCGCGGCCCTGGCGGCCGCGGGATCGTGGGAGATGAGCAGGAGCTTCCTGCGCCACGCGAAGTGGAACGCGCCGAGGACGGCGTAGAGCACCGCGAGCCGCACCACGTCCGCGCGATCCACCGCGAGGAGCTGGCCCACGAGGACGTCCCGGATGTGCTCGGCGCCGTGCGGGGCGTTGTTGAGGATCAGCACCGTTGCCGCCGCCGCCACCGCGTAGACGATGCCGATGATCGCTTCCTGGGGTACCCGTCCGCGCTCCGAGCGGGTGAACGAGAACACCGCGGCGCCCACCACGGTGAACCCGAGCGCCGCCGCATAGGTCGGCGGATCGTGCGGGTCGAGCCCCCAGAGTGTGGCGACCGCGGCCCCGAGCACCGCGAGCTGGGCGAGCGAGAGGTCCACGAAGATGACCTCGCGCTCGACCACGTGGAGCCCGAGATAGACGTGGATCCCCGCGATGCAGAGCAGTGCCAGGAACGGCCAGACGAGGAACGGGAGCTGCTCGATCATCCTCTGCCCCGGCCCTTGAGCGCCGGACCGATCCTGGCGAGCAACCGGTCGAACAGGTCGAAGTAGGTCTTGAACGCAGGCTCCGCCGCGACCGAGGTGGGCAGGACGACCAGCGGCACGCCGGTCTGGCCGCAGATCTTGCGCGGCAGGCGCGGGTCGAAGAAGTCCTCCATGATGAGCAGCGCGACATCGCCCTTCTTCATGCGGGTGACGAGATCCTGCACGTGGTTGGGCGACGGCGGGATGCCCGGTCGTGGTTCCACGAAGTCCACGACCTCGAGCGCGAACGCGCGGGCGAAGTAGGACCAGGATCGGTGGTAGGTGACGATCTTCCTGCCGGAGAGTCCGAGCGATCGGGCCTCGGCGTTCCAGCGCGTGATCGCGGCCGCGAGCCGCTTCTCGAAGTCGGTGCAGCGGCGCTCGAACAGCGCGGCGTCGGCCGGCGAGACGCGCACGAGCCCGTCACGGATCGCGCGCGCCATCGGCGCCCCGTTCGCCGGATCGAGCCAGTAGTGCGGGTTCCCGTAGGGGTGGACATCGCCCTGCGCGCGGCTCACGGACTGCGGGACCTCGATCACCTGCACCTTTGACGAGGCGTCCACGAACCCCGGCGCCCCGGGCAGGATGCGCGGATTGCGCGCACCGTTGAGCAGGCCGGGCGCCCAACCCACTTCGAGATCGCGTCCGACCTGGACGAAGAGCGCCGCCTTCTTGAGCAGCACCATGAAGGACGGCTTGGCGTCCACGAAGTGCGGATCCTGGTAACCCTTGCACAGCGCGGTCACCCGCACCCGGTCCCCGCCCACCTCGCGCGCGATCGCGGCGAGATCCTCGGTGGTCGTGACGACCGACAACGGCTTCGTGTCCGCGCGGGCGGAAGGGATGAGGGTGGAAGGGGCAATGGACATGAATGTGGCCGCGAACGCGATCGCGACGGCGCGGACGAGCTGCGAAGTCCTGGGTTCCATGATCACTCCGAAAGGGCGCTCAGTACGGATGCGCACCGTGGGGTCCGATGTTGAACGTCCATTTGAAGAAGGCGGCATCCCGGTCGGTGTCGGTCGTCCGGTCGTGCACGCGACGGAACTGGACGCTCAGGGCCGAGAACTCGCTGGGCTGGTACTGGAGCAGCGCGAGCACGCCGGTCAGCCTCTCGCCACCGCCGGGGCCGTCGCTGCGGTCGAGGCGCGCCCCGGCCTTCCACTGGCGGGCGAACTGGTAGACCGCGTACCCGTAACCGCCGCCACGTATCGGCGCGCCGTTCGCGCTGCCCCGACCGCCGAGCAGCTCGAACTGGACGAGCAGCGAGCGATAGATGCTGCGCCGCGGGTTCTTCCAGCGCAGCGTGAGATCCGTCGCGCCGAGCCGGGCGCGGTCGCCCTCGGCGCGCAGGGTGGGGTGGGCCAGGGCCTCGGCGTAAGAGAGGCCGACATTGAGATCCGCGCTCTCGCCGAACGGGATGAACACGCTGGTGCGCCCGAGCGCCATGACGTCGCGCCGGTCCTCGGGACCGAACACCGGGCTCTCGATCGAGTCCGGACCCGCGCCGACCTGGGCGATCACGTCCCAGTACAGATTCGCGGGGTTGGGGATGAGGATCGAGGCCGAGATGCCGGTGGTCGCGAGCCCTTCGCCGCCCAACCAGGCCTCGGCCGCGAGCGGCCGGTCGGCGAACGGCGTCTCGGCGGGATGGCTGCGGTTGAACTTCCCGAGGTCGGCGCGGAACTTCCCGAACCTGGCCTGACCGCCGCCCGGCAGCGCGAGCCACGTCAGGTAGCCCTCCTCGAGGTCAAGACCCTCGGGTCCCGCGGCCATGAAGAAGTCGGCGCGGCTGTGGGGATCCACCGCCGCCTGGAAGGCCAGTTCGGCCTCGGGCAGCGCGAACGCCTCGGCGGGCAGCACGGGGTCGTTTCCGGCCACCGCCTGGAACCAGCCGATGACGCTGATCGCCGGGTTGGTGAGCGAGCGGGAAGCGGACGTGGCGGCAGTGTCGATCGCGCCGACCGGTGGCGGCTGGGCGAGTGCCCGGCCGGCCGCGCCGGCGGAGGCGAGCGTGAGTGCGAATGCGAACAGGATGGAACGGGGCATTGGGCTCTGTCCTGGGTTCCTCCCGGCGAGCACGACCGGTCGCGCGGTTGGCGCGTCGGACAGGTCTCGGCGGGATGCGGTTCGTGATCGCGCGCGAAGCGCGCGGTGGCCGCGGAGCGTCAGGAGGAGCGGGGTGGGGCCCTGCTGGAGGCGGTCTCGACACGGACCGGCCGCGGCGCATCCGTGGCCGGCGCGTGCAGGGTCCGCTCGCCGTCATCGGGTGCGGCGGCAGGTGCTGCGAGGTCCGCCGCGACCGCGGGCGAGTGCGCGACGGTGCACACCGTGCAGCCGTGCCCGCGTTCGTCGACGTGATGGTGTGCGCCGCCCACGAACAGGGTGACGAGCAACAGCAGGCCCAGCACCGGCGCGAGCCGGTGCACCAGACGGGGCGCGTACGACGGGGAATTGATCATAATGCGGTTGCCCCGGTCACCCGGAGCGACTGCGAGCATGGGCCGCGTGCGATCCGACGTCAAGCGCGACCTTGCCGCCCGCCATCGGGCGGCCTACCTTCGGCGCCTCCCGCCACATCGCTACGTTCCATCCGGAGCGACCGCCATGTCCGAACAGATCCTGCTCGCCGAAGCCGATGGTGTGGCGACGCTGGTGCTCAACCGTCCCGAGAAGCTCAACGCGTTCGACGACGCGATGCGCGAGCAGTTCCTGGCGGCGATCGAGACCGTGGCCACGCGGCCCGGCATCCGGGCGCTCGTCATCACCGGGGCGGGCAGGGCGTTCTCCGCCGGCGGGGACATCGCCTACATGGTGCGCCTCAAGCAGGAGGGCGCCGACTACGAACGGGGCCTGGGCACGCTGGTCGCGGCCGGGGCCACCGCGATCTCGAGGATCGCGTCGTTGCCGTTCCCGACCATCGCCTGCGTCAACGGTGCGGCGGCCGGCGGCGGATGCAACCTCGCGCTCGCCTGCGACCTGCGCGTCGCCTCCGACCGCGCGAGCTTCGGCCAGAGCTTCGTCAAGATCGGCATGCATACCGACTGGGGCGGCAGCTACCTGCTGCCGCGCCTGGTCGGGCTCTCGAAGGCGCTCGAGCTGTGCTGGCTGGGCGACATGGTGGAAGCCGCCGAGGCGCTGCGGATCGGCCTCGTGAACCGTGTCGTCCCGCACGATCGCCTCGACGAGGAGACGCGGACGCTCGCGCTCCGGCTGGCCTCTGCGCCCCAGACCAGCGTGCGCGCGGCCAAGCACAATCTGCGGGCGTCCGCCGGCCGCACGCTCGACGAATGCCTCGAGGCGGAGTACGAGGCTCAGGGCGCATGCTGGGCCGGCCCCGATTCGGCCGAGGGCGTGCGCGCGTTCGTGGAGAAGCGTCCGCCGGGGTTCGATGCGGGACCGGGCGACCACGCCGCACCCAGCGCGGCCGCCCGGCGCTTCGAGTAGCGCGCGGCGCTCACGCCTTCCGCGCCCGTACCTTGATGGACGTCACGGCGGCGAACGCGTCGCGCTCGGGGCTGTCGCCCGAGCTGTTGGGGGGCAGCGAGTCGAGGCCCACCTCGTAGCGTCCTTCGCCCACGACCTCGACGTCCGCGAAGCCCGCCTCGCGCATCATGCGCAGGTAGTCTTCACGAAGGGATGCCCCGGCGACGCAGCCGACGTAGAGATCCACATCCTTCTCCTGCCCGGGCGCGAGAGGACGGGTGAGGACGAGGTCGCTGACCAGGGCCCGGCCTCCGGGTTTGAGCACCCGCAGCGCCTCGCGGAACACCCGCGGCTTGTCGGGGGAGAGGTTGACGACGCAGTTCGAGATGATGAGGTCCACGGTGGAATCGGCGACGGGCAGGTGCTCGATCTCGCCGAGGCGGAACTCGACGTTCGGATAGTCGCCCTTGGCCGCGTTCGCGCGTGCGCGCTCGAGCATCGCCGGGGTCATGTCCACGCCGATGACCTGACCCTTGGGACCCACGTCGCGGGCGGCGAGGAAGCAGTCGATACCCGCGCCTGAGCCCAGATCGAGCACGATCTCGCCCTTCCGGGCGTTGGCGAACGCGAGCGGGCTGCCGCAGCCGAGTCCCAGATTCGAGCCCTCGGGTACGGCAGCCTTCTGCTCGGCGGTGTAGCCGATCTGTTCCAGCACCGCTGCGCCCTGGCCCTCGGTCGCCTTCCCGGGCTCATCGAGCGAGCACCCGCAGCCGCATCCGCACGACTTGCCCTCGGCGATGGCGCCATACTTCTCGCGAACCACGGTCCGGATGTCCGACGTCCCGACACTTCCACTCATGATCCTGCTCCTTTCCGAAGCGCTCAGATGGCGCCGATGAGTTCCTTGATCCGTTGGACCGCCTTCGGGTTCACGCAGTAGCACACCCGCGGTCCATCCACTTCACCGGAGATGAGTCCGGCCTGCTTCAACACCTTCAGGTGCTGCGAGACGGTGGCCTGGGCGAGCGGCAGCCCCTCCACGATCTCGCCGCACACGCACTCACCCTGAGCCAGCAGCCGGCGCAGGATGGCGACCCGTGCCGGATGGGCAAGGGCCTTCGCGAGATTCGCGAGCTCGGCGTCGCTCGAAGTTGGCGCGGCCGAGGTCCGCCCAGTCCGTGTCCCACGGGATGAGGCTCGCGTGGTCGGGGTCATGCGTCCTCCACTCATTCATGTGCCCTCCAATCGTTCATCGTCAATATACGATGAGACTGGAGCGGAAAGGAAGCATTCTTTTCCTGGGGGGTGTGACGGGCCCACCCGGTCGACGCTAGCGGCGCCACCCGTCGGGGCGCAGCGTGACCCCATTGGCCGCTCGCAACCCCCGCCCGCGCTATGCGTTGACGCTCCAAGAAGGCGGTGCGTATACTCCGCCGGTTCTTCCAACCGCATGCTCCGCGCCGGCACCGGTTCCCGGCCGCGCCCGACCCTGAGACCCACGATTCTCCACGGAGACCGCCACCATGGAAGCCACCAAGGCCAGACTGGTCGACTACCGCGTCACCAATGCCGTCGCCTGGATCGAGCTGACCGATCCGCCGGCGAACACCTACACGTTCGAGATGATGCGCGACCTGGACGAGGCCATCCTCCAGGCGCGGTTCGACGAGAACGTGCACGTCATCGTGCTGCGCGGGGCGGGCGAGAAGTTCTTCTGCGCCGGCGCCAATATCAACATGCTCAAGACGGTCAATCCGACCTTCAAGTACTACTTCTGCCTGCACGCGAACGAGACGCTCAACCGGCTCGAGCAGACCCCGAAGCTGGTGATCGCCGCGCTCAACGGGCACACCGTCGGCGGCGGCCTCGAGATCGCGATGGCGGCCGATCTGCGCATCGCGCGCAAGGGCTCGGGCAAGGTTGGACTGCCCGAGGTGACCCTGGGCGTGCTGCCCGGCACCGGCGGCACGCAGCGGCTGGCGCGGCTCATCAACAAGAGCACCGCGATCGAGCTGATGGTGACCGGCGAGACCTTCGACTTCGAGCGCGGCCATGACCTCGGGATCGTCAACCAGATCTGGGAGACGGCGACCGCCGCGGAGTTCTTCGAGAAGGTGCAGAAGTACGCCGAGCAGTTCTGCCCGCCCAACAAGGCCGCGAAGGCCGTGGGCCGCATCAAGCGGTCGGTGCAGAGCGGGGCCGAGATCCCGTTCGAGTCGGCGCTGGCCGTGGAGCGCGAGCTGCAGCAGCAGCTGTTCCAGAGCGAGGATGCGAAGGAAGGACTCGCCGCCTACGTCGAGAAGCGCAAGCCGAACTTCTCGGGGCGCTGATCCATCCGGCATCCGCGGCACTCGTCCTCGTAATTCTGGGCGCGGCCTCCGCGGCCGCCCAGGCTCCCGGGCCCGCGGCGCCCGACCTCGCGGCGCTGCGCACCGGGGTGCTGACGTTCCCCCCGCCCGGCGTCATGGTCGTGGCGCTCGGGGTCGAGTACCTGCCGGACGTCACGAATGACCTCGCCGGCGTGCGCGGCGCGCTCGCACGCATCCCGACGCTCGGCTTCAAGCTCGGGCTCGCCGACCAGGCCGTGTTCCAGGTGAGCTGGCCCGCCTGGAACCGGCTGCGCGTGGACGAGCAGCAGGACCCGCCGCCGCTGGGCCGCAGGCTGGGCCGGGTCTCGACCGACTGGGGCGACGTCACGGTCGCGACCTTGATCCGGCTGCGCGCCGAGCGCGGCGGCTGGCCGGCGTGCGGCCTCCGCTTCGCGGCCGAGCTGCCCAACAGCAACGAGGAGCTCGGCATCGGCGACAACACCACCGACGTGTTCGCCTCGGCGCTGCTGGCCCGCACGTTCGTATCGCGCCTCGGGGTCTATACCGACCTCGGCGTCGGGATCCTGACCGAACGGACCCGCCACTTCGCCCAGAACGACGTGCTGACCTACGGGTTCATGGCCGACTGGCGGGCGCGCGAACGCACGCATCTCGTCGGCGAGCTCGCGGGCCAGTGGTCCACGCGCGGCAGCCTGCCCGGGACCGGCAGCCGGGGCGAGCTGCGCGCCGGCGTGGACCTGCGGCGCGGGGCATTCCACTGGACCGCGCTGGCGGTCCACGGGTTGACCGGCCGTGACTCGCGGGGGCTGGGGATCGCGCTCAACGTCTCAACCCGGATCACCGTGCTCAAGGTGGACGATCCGGCGCGAAAACCCTGACGTTTCCTGCACACCCGGCGGCGTTCCGGGCCGATCGCCTGCGTTATAGTCGTTCCATGCGAGCGCTCTCGATGCTGCGGATCATCTCCCTGCTCAGCGGTCTGGCCGCACTGGGCGCGTGGGTCCCGGCGGGGCCGGGTGCATCGCCGGTGGCCGCCGTGAACGGGGCGTCCGACACCACCTACCGGGGTCCGGCGCTGCTCGTCCCCGCCCGGCCCGACAGCGCGGCGCCCGAGTCCGAGCCCGCGCCGCTCCTGATCCCGGGCCGGCCGACTCCGCCCGACAGCGTGACGCTGACGCTCGCCCAGCGCGCTCGCGACAGCTACCGGCTGGGGGTCCAGCTCGAATCAGGCGGGTCGTACGGGCCGGCGATCATCTCCTACCGGAACGCGCTCCGGTTCGATCCCACGCTTCCCGACGCCAACTATCGGATGGCGTTGCTCTTCCTCACCCGCGACCAGGTAGGCGAGGCGATCAAGTGCCTGCTCGGCGAGCTCTCGCATCACCCGAAGAACGTGGACGCGAGCCGCCATCTTGGGGTCTGCTTCGCCCGGATGGGGGACAGCACGCGGGCGATCCGGCATCTCGGGCGCCTCGCGCGCGAGCATCCCGCGGACGGCGCGGTGTGGCACGCGCTCGGGTCGGTCTATCTGATGTCGAACCGGCCACGCGAGGCCGAGACCGCGTTGCGCAAGGCGCTGCGCCTCGAGCCGACGACCGCCGAGGAGCTGCGCGACATGGGCGCCGTCATGGCGGCGCTCGGGCGCGTGTCGGAGGCGCGGCTCCACTATCGCCGCGCGCTGAGGCTCTCCCCGGCGGATGCGCCGACCTGGTTCAACCTCGGAAACCTCGAACGCCGCGCGTCACGGCGGGACAGCGCGCTGGTGCTCTATCGCCACGCCGAGTCGGCCGACTCCGCGTTCGTGCCCGGATTGGAGGCGCAGATCCAGCTCCTCCGGGAGACACGGCGGGAGCGCGAGGCGATCGAGGTCTACCGCCGCTGGCTGCGCCAGCACCCGGATCATCACGGCGCCCGGATCGAGGCGGTCCGCCTGCTGGACCAGAGCGACCGCGAGGACGAAGCCCTCGCGCTGGCGCTCGAGGGCACCGAGCAGGTCCGCGACAGCGGCCATCCCTGGCTCATCCTCGGCATGGTGCTGCGCGGACGGGGCGACACGCGCGGGGCGTTGGAAGCGCTGCGCAAGGCGGTGACGCTGTTCCGCGATCATCCCGGCGAGCGCGAGCGTGTCGAGATGACGATCGCCGCGATGCGGGCGTCGGCGCCCGACTCGCTCCGCGCGCTGTTCGCGGCCGACAGCCTCGCCGCCGACAGGCGCCGGAAGCAGGCGCGCCCGGATCCTCAAGGCGCCGGGGAACTCCGCCGCGGTCCGTAGTTGTTCGGGCCATCCTCCCAACGCGGGAATGTGGCGTGGAAGCGTCGCGTCCCCTCCGGCCCGAGGAGGTATTCGAACGGCACCGGCGCGGTCAGCACCACGAGATCCGCGGTCCCGGAGACGTATTCGAAGTACTTCGCCTGCCGGTAGGATTCGAGCACGCGATTGTTCACGACCCCGTCGAGGTTGACGATCCGATAGGGCGCGATGGAAGGAGCGAAGTAGCCCCACGCTCCGGTCTGCCCATGGAAGCACCCGATCGTGCGGACCGTCGGGGCGCGCTCGGCGATCTGCTCGAGCGCCGCGCGTGCTGACGATTCCGGCTGGTTCGGATGGATCCCCATGACCGAGAAGAAGCGCCACCACATCGCGAGCCCGATCAAGGCGGGGATCGCGACCAGCGCCCGCCGGCGCGCCGCCGGCCACCCGCCGAGCAACGTGTCCGCGCCGAGGCCGACGAATACGAACAGGATGGCGAGCGCCGGCACCGACGCGTACCAGTGCGCGTAGAAGGGCACCACGAACGTATAGACCAGCATGTGCCCGACGAGATAGGCGCCGAACCCCGCGGCGATCGCCCGCGCGGCGGGCGAACTGTCGGTTCGGAAGCGACGCATGGCCGCGACCAGCAGCAGCGCGAGCGCCAGCGTCTCGAGCGCCGCAAGCCCCATCACCGCGGGCCACGGCGTTCCGAGGTAGCCGCCGAGGGCGAACTGGATCGGCCGCCAGATGAACTGGCCGAGTGCCAGGATCTGGACCGCCACCTTCGGAAGATGGTAGACGGCGACCGCCGCCTCGACGTGCCCGCCCAGCAGCGGGCTCGACATCTTGATGGCCCCGCTGACCTGGAACGGGGTTCCGAAGGTGGCGATGTTCCACGCCAGCCAGGGCGAAGCGACGAGGATCATGGTCGCCGCGCAGACCACGAGGAACCCGGGCGCCCTGCGCCATGGCAACCGTCCGCTTGATGCGAGCAGGACGGTCTCGGCCACGATCGCCAGCGGCACGAACACGCCGTTGTCGGTGCGCGCGAGGAAGGCCAGCCCTGCGACCGCGCCCATCACGATGCCGGCCCGGGCCTTGATCTCGGAACGCTCCACGAGCCGGACGACGACCCACGCATGCAGGGCGAGGACCGTGGCGCTGATCGCGCCCTCGAGTCCCAACAGGCTGAGCATGATGTTCGTGGGGAAGAGGAACCAGAGCGCCGCGGCCCAGCGGGCGCCGAGCGGGCGACCGAGCCGCATCAGCGTCCCGTGGAGCAGCTTTCCGGTCGCCAGGTCGAGGAGCGCGCACAGGGTGAGGGCGGCGCGCACCCCGAACCATGGGCCGGTCTTGAGCGCGTCGGCGACGGCGAACAGCGGCGTGATCACCACCATCCAGAGCGGATGGAATCCGTTGGTGGGGGTGAGGCCGTCGAACGAGACGTCGCCCCCGGTGACCGCGTTCCGCGCGATCGTGAAGTAGTAGTAGGCGTCGTCGGTGGGGAGCAGCGGATCGAGCCAGCCGCTCCAGATCAGGAGCAGGCGCAGCGCCATCCCC
>JBKJXJ010000527.1:0-3324 GCA_046716125.1 Candidatus Eiseniibacteriota bacterium | reverse complement strand
TGAACTGCCGTCCGCCTCGGCCAGGGGCTTCGAGGCGCACCTGGACGGGTGTGCCCGGTGCGGCGCCGAGGTGCGGACGCTTCAGTCGCTCAACGTGTCGCTGCGCGCGATGCCGATCTCGGACCCGGGGCCCAGACTGACCGAGCGCATCCTGGACCGGGTGGTGCCGTCGCGCGTGCGCCGACATCGGGTTCTGGTCCTCGGCTGGTGCTACACCGCGGTCTCGGCGGTCACGACGTTCGCGTTCATCTCCTGGGCGGTGCGCCCCTCGACCCACGTCTGGCTCGGGTGGCTGGTGGGTGCCGCTTACGGTCGTCTCGTCGACACCGGTCTGTTCGCGCTCAACGCGCTCATGGCGGTCGCCCTGCGTCTGCAGAAGGGCTGGGATCTGGTGGAGGTCGTGGGGGGCTGGGTGATGCCGGTCGTCAGGGCGCTGGCCGTCGTGGCATCCGATCCGTGGGTCGCGGGCGCCCTGTGGGGCGCGGTCGCGTGCTCCGTCGCATTGCTCTGGTGGATCAGGCCGCGGCCGGTCCGAATCGTGAGGGGGAATCGTCATGTCGGCATCCTGGCGCTCTGATCCACTGCTTCGCCCGCGCCTGACGGCGGGGCTTTCCGCGTGGCTCGCCCCCATTCTTGGCCTTGGGCTGGGCCTCGGGCTCGGGCTGATGGGCGTCCCGCCGGGCGCCAAGGCCCAGTCCGCCTCGGCGGTGGACAGCGGCAGCCGGGTCACCCGCATCCGGGTGAGCGATCGCGGCATCGTCGTGAACGGCGAAACGGTCCGCGACAGCCTGCGGGACGGCACGGCCGACTGGAGCGACAGGACCCATCGCCGTGACCGGCGCGAACAGATCCGCGGGCGGATCCGGGACCGGGTCCGTGATCGTGTGCGCGCACCGGTCCACGCGGACAGCGGCTACTTCGATATCGAGGACGGCGGCACCGGCATCGTGCGCATCTGGTCGGACGCCCACGTGCCGGCCGGCGAGGTGGTGGATGGCGAGGTGGTGGCGGTGTTCGGCTCGGTGACCGTGGAGGGCACGGTCACGCGCGAGGTGGTCGCCGTGATGGGCTCCGTCCACCTGAAGCCCGGCGCAAGGGTGGACGGCGACGTCGTCAGCATCGGCGGGACCATCGAGCAGGGCGAGGGCGTCACGATCAAGGGCGAGAGCGTTCAGCTCGGGCTTTCGCCGATCACGTTCGGGCTGCCCGCACGCTCGGTGATCCTGTTCGCGATCGCGGCCGGCTGGCTGGTCTCGATGTTCACCGGCTGGATCTTCGCGCTCCTGTTCCCCGCGGGCATGCTGCGCGTGGCGACGGTGGTGGAGCGAAGGCCCGCCGCGTCGTTCTTCCTCGGCATGCTCTCGCTGCCGGGGTTCTTCCTCGCCCTGATCCTGCTGTGCATCACCGTGATCGGCATCCCGCTCGCGGTGCTGCTGCCCATGATCTACATGCTGGTCGGCTATGTCGGCCAGCTCGCCGCCACGGCCGTGCTCGGGGCGCGCGTCATGCGCCGGTCGTTGTCGGAAGGTCTGATGACCCCGCTCCTGGCCGGCACGCTGATCGTCGCGGCGTTCCTCGGCGTCGGCGCCATGATGCTGGTCGGAGGCGGGGCCGCACAGCCGGTCGCCTTCTTCCTGCTGCTCTCCGGCTGCCTGCTCGTGCTCGGGCTCGGAGCGCTCGGCACCGGAGCGGCGTTGCTCTCCCGCTTCGGAACCCGTCCGCGTGACGTGGTCTGGCATGGCCACGCGCCGCGGCCCCAGGGCGCCGACCCGGTCCCGGGCCCCGTCTCACCGACCGCGATAAGCTAGGCCCCACTCCCTTTAAGAGCCCTCCTCGGTGCGTGGGGCAAAGCTCCCAGCCGCTGGGGGCGGTCACCCAGCCGTGCGGGGTGGCGACCCCCGGAGTCTGGCTCCCGGCGCCTGGTTGCGACGGATGGACATTCACAACCGCTTGTGAAATAGTGGCTTGACAATCCAAGCTGGCAGCGGTCCCAACCCCCGTTCGCGCCCCCAAGATGGCATGGTTGTCGCGTTTCCGAGGTGACATGGACCTCCTCACCCGCCTCCGCAGGACCGCCCTGGTTGCCATCCTGACTACGCCGGTGACCGTCCTGTTCGCGGCCATCTCGTTCGGCTCCGAGCCCGCGTCCACGGGCACATCGGCCGGACTCACGATCCACGGTCCCGAGGAGACGCTGCGCGACTTCTGCGTCCTCCAGGACGGGGCGCTGTGGTTGGTGCTGCCGACGGGCTCGCGCCACGAGCTGGTCCTCTCGACCTCGGATCCCGTGATCACCAACGCCGGGGACGGGAGCTTCCATCCGTTCGACGAATCCACGGTGCGCACGGCGCTCGCGGCACTGCGCAGCCCGCTCGCGCCGGTGCGTGCCGACGTGTTCCTGCTCCCCTATCCGCGCCGGGCCGGGCTGGAGTCCGCGGCCGGCCCCGGATTGATCCTGCTCTCGCCGGGCGTGCGACCGCTCTCGGACGAGCAGCAGCACGCCGAGTTCGTCCACGAGCTGGGCCACGTCGTCCACCACACGCGCATGCCGGACGCGAACGCGGCGGAGTGGGCGCGCTACCGCGAGCTGCGCGGGATCGCCGACGCGAACGTGTACAACGCCACCGCGAACCACGCCAACCGGCCGCACGAGATCTTCGCCGAGGACTTCCGCGCGCTGGTCGGCGGGGCGCTCGCCAACTACTCGGGCACGATTGAGAACGCCAACCTCGCCCCGCCCGCGTCGGTCGCCGGCCTCGAGGAGTTCATGCACGCGATCGCGGGCGAGGCGGTTCCGGCCGTCGCGGCCTCGAGTCCCGTGCTCGTGTGCTTCCCGAATCCCTCGCGCCAGACGGTCCGCTTCACGCTCTCGGGCGGTGAGGCCGAGGCGCTCGAGGTCTACGACGTGGGCGGCCGCCGTGTGGCGACGCTGGCGCCGGTCGTGACCGGGGGGCTCGTCTCCTGGCACTGGGACGGCAGCGATGCCGCCGGCTCACCGGTGGGCGCGGGCGTGTTCTTCGCCCGCACGCGCGGGAGCGCCATGACGTTGCGGGTGACGCGGGTTCGGTAGCAGCGAAACCTCGCGCTTCACCGCCCCGGGAACAGATCCCTCAGCCCGAACACCACCGAGATCGCCCGCGCCTTCTGGTCCCCGAATCCCGCGACGTTGCGGACCGCGTCGAAGATGCTGCGGGGGATCTCGGTCACCACGCCGAAGCCGCTCTTGCGCCCGCTGCCGACCTCGCCCGAGAGCCAGCCCTCGACTTCCTCGAGGTCTTCGACGGTGAGCGGCCGGAGCGTGGCGGTGAGGACGACGTAGTAACG
>JBKJXJ010000526.1:0-5047 GCA_046716125.1 Candidatus Eiseniibacteriota bacterium | reverse complement strand
GGCGGGCCCAAGCGCGATACGGTCTTCATCACCGTCGAGGAGTCGCTGCGCCGCATCCGAACCGGGAAGATGATCATCGTCGTGGACGACGCCAAGCGCGAGAACGAGGGCGACCTCGTGTTCGCGGCCGAGAAGTCCACGCCCGAGATGGTGAACTTCGCGGTCAAGCACGGACGCGGCATCCTGTGCGCGCCGATGGCGCCGGCGATCGCCGACCGGCTCGGGCTGCGCCTCATGGTGACCGAGAACAACTCGCGGTTCGGCACGCCGTTCACCGAGTCGGTGGACGCGCGCAAGGGGACCTCCACCGGCACCTCGGCGTTCGACCGCGCGCGGACGCTGCGCGCGCTCGCCGACCCGCGCACGCGCGCCGCCGATCTCGTGCGTCCCGGGCACATCTTCCCATTGCGGGCGGTGCCGGGCGGCGTGCTGCGGCGCGCGGGTCACAGCGAGGCGGCGCCCGACCTGTGCGAGATGGCGGGGCTCAAGCCCGTCGGAGGCCTGTGCGAGATCCTCTCCGAGACCGGTCGCATGGCGCGGCTGCCCCAGCTCGTGCGCTTCGCGAAGGAGCACCGGCTCGGCATCCTCACCATCCGCGACCTGATCGCGTGGCGCCGACGCCGCGAGGTGCTGGTCGAGCGCGTCGTGATCGTGCCGCTCCCGACCGCCGAAGGCGACTTCACACTCCATCTCTACCAGTGCACCCTCGAGGGCGACCACCACCTGGCGCTGGTCATGGGCAAGGTCGGCAGCGGCAAGCCGGCGCTGGTGCGGGTCCATTCCCAGTGCCTCACCGGCGACGTGCTCGGCTCACAGCGTTGCGATTGCGGCCAGCAGCTCCACGCCGCGCTCCGGGCGATCGCCCGTCGCGGCCGCGGCGTCCTGCTCTACCTGCGGCAGGAGGGGCGCGGGATCGGACTGGCCGCCAAGCTCAAGGCCTACGCACTTCAGGACACCGGTCTCGACACGGTGGAGGCGAACGTGCGCCTCGGGTACGCTGCCGACCTGCGTGACTACGGCATCGGGGCCCAGATCCTGGCGGACCTCGGCGTGCGCGAGATCGAGCTGCTCACCAACAACCCGCGGAAGCTGGTCGGGCTCGAGGCGCACGGCCTCAAGATCGTGCGCCGGATCCCGATCCGGATCCCGCCCACGCGGTACAACCGCAAGTACCTCGCCACCAAGCGCGACAAGCTCGGGCACCTGCTGGATCTCAAGCTGGGGGAAACGTAATGCCGGACGAGCTGCGTCCCGGGCACGACGCGAGCGGCCACCGCTTCTGTCTGGTGGCCGCGCGCTACAACGAGGCCTACGTGCGCCGGCTGGTGGACGCGGCGCTCGAGGTGCTTCGACACCGGGGGGCGGCCGAGGCCGACCTCGAGGTGGTGTGGGTCCCGGGCTCCTTCGAGCTGCCGCTCGCGTGCCGGTGGGTGGCGAACTCCCGGCGGTGGGATGCCGTGCTCGCGTTCGGGGTCCTGATCCGCGGCGAGACCGAGCACTTCCGCCTGGTCGCCGAGGCGGCGACGAACGGACTGCTGCAGGTGGCGCTCGAGACCGGGGTGCCGGTGCTCGACGGCGTGCTCGCCACCCACGACGCGGACCAGACCGCGGCGCGCACCGGGGGCGAACTCGGCAACCGCGGCGCCGAAGTGGCGCTGGCCGCGGTCCAGATGGCGCAGCTCAAGCGACAGCGGGAGCCCAGGTGACGGCCCCGGCCGGTTCCGCGCGCCGGCGCGCCCGCGAGGTCGCCTTCCGGCTCGCCTACCAGGCGGACGTCATGGCGGAGGGCTTCGAGGCCGACTGGAGCGCGCGCTGTGCCGAGGAGAAGCTCGGCCCCGATCAGAGCGAGCTGGTGGCCGACGTGCTGGGCGTGCTGCGCCGGCGCGACGTCGAGGTGGACGAGCTGCTCCAGAGCGCCGCCCGCAACTGGGAGCTCGACCGGCTGGCGGCGACCGACCGGTCCGTGCTACGCATCGCCACCGCAGAGTTGATCGGTCGCCCCGGGACCCCGGCGCGCGTGATCCTCGACGAAGCCATCGAGATCGCCCGGCGATTCGGCACCGAAGAGTCCGCACGTTTCGTGAACGGAGTCCTCGACCACGTCGCCCGCAGTCTGCGTCCCGGGGAGGTGTGATGCTCCACGCCATCGTGTCGGACATCCACGCCAACCTCGAAGCCCTCGAGGCCGTGCTCGCGGACATCGCCCGGCACAAACCGGCCAGCATGGTCTGCCTGGGCGACTTCGTCGGCTATGGCGCCTCCCCCAACGAATGCATCGACCGGCTGCGTCCCATGATCCAGCACGCCGTCGTGGGGAATCACGACCTGGCGGCGGTCGGACTCCTCAAGCTGACCTACTTCAACTCGAACGCCGCGGCCGCCGCGACCTGGACCGAGAACACGCTCACCCCGGAGAACCGCGCCTATCTCGCGGCGCTGCCGTTCTCGGTGCGCTGGCGCGAGTCGCTGCTGGTCCACGCCTCGCCCGCCGAGCCCGAGAACTGGCACTACGTCCTCACCCCGGTCGAGGCCAGCGCGGAGATGGATGCCTACCAGGAGACGGTCTGCTTCATCGGACACTCGCACTATCCGGGCGTGTTCGACCGCCATGAGGAGCGCATCCGCTACACGCGGGCGCCCGAGGTCCGGATCGAGAAGGGCCACCGCTACCTGGTGAACGTGGCGAGCGTGGGCCAGCCGCGCGACGGTGATCCGCGCGCGGGCTACCTGCTCTACGACGATGCCGAGAAGGTGCTGCGGCACGTCCGGCTCGAGTACGACCTGGCGGGCGCGATGAAGCGCATCTTCGACGCCGGGCTCCCGCGCTTCCTGGCCGAGCGGCTGCAGTGGGGGGAATAGGGTTGGCGCGGACGTCCACGCTCCACCACTGGGAATCGTACTGGCGTGGCCACCCGCAGATCGAGGACACCTACTCGACCGGCGACCGGCTGGCGCGCGAGATCCTCGCCGATGGCGCGGTGGCCGGGGCCCCGGTGCTCGAGGTCGGGGCCGGCTCGGGGCGCGACACGCTGGGGCTCGTGAGCGCGGGCGCCGTCGGCGTGGTGCTCGATTACTCGCCCGCTTCGCTCGCGCTGGTGCGCGACCAGGCGAAGGCGCGCGGGCTCGCCGTCCACCTGGTGCGCGCCGACGCGCTGGCGATGCCGTTCCGCGACGGCGCGTTCGCGGTCGTGTTCCACCAGGGGCTGCTCGAGCACTTCCGCGACCCGATGCCGCTCCTGCGCGAGAACGCGCGGGTCATCCGCCGCGGCGGGCGCGTCGTGGTGGACGTGCCGCAGACGGTCCACCTCTATACGCTCATGAAGCAGGCGCTCATCGCCGTCGACCGGTGGTTCGCGGGCTGGGAGACGCAGTTCACCCCGGGCGCGCTCGAAGGGCGTATGCGCGAGGCCGGGCTCACGGTGCGGCGGACCTATGGCGACTGGATGGTGCCCGGGCTCTGGTACCGCGTCGTGCGCGAGGTGCTCAAGCGCGGCGCCGGCGTCCGTCTGCCGCTCGAGCCGCGCGGCCCCAAGTGGTGGGAGGGTGGCTGGCGCGCGTGGCGCCGCTGGCTCTCGCGCCGGCGCTGGGCGCTCTACACCTGCCATGTCATCGGCACGGTGGCCGAACGGCCGTGAGCGGGCCCGATCGTGAGCGATCATGACCTGTGTCCGCGACGACGCGATGGGCGGTGAACCGGGCGCAGGACGCCACCTGCTCGCGATCAACTTCCGGGACCCCGCCCATCCGGAAGCCGGCGGCGCCGAGCTCCATCTGGCGCACATCCTGGACGAGGCGGTGCGACGCGGCTGGCGCGTGACCTGGCTCGCGAGCGGATTCCCCGGCGGAACGCCCGAGGCGGAGCGTGGCGGGATCCGGGTGGTGCGGCGCGGGACGTGGTGGAATTTCAATTGGATCGTGCCTTGGGTCTTGCGGCGCGAGTTCTCGGACCCCGCCCCCGATCTGGTCGTGGAGGACGTCAACAAGGTGCCCTGCTTCGCCCCGTGGTGGACGCGCGCCCCGGTCGCGGTGATCGTGCCCCATCTGTTCGGCTCGACCGCGCTGCGCGAGGCGTCGTTTCCGGTCGCACTCTACGTCATGGGCCTCGAGGCGCTGATCCCCGCCGGCTACCGGTCCTCGCGCTTCGTCGTCATCTCCGAGAGCACCCGTGATGATCTCGCCGTCCGCGGGATCCCGTCCGACCGGGTGACGGTGGTGCACTGCGGGCTGGATCACGCCGCGTATCGAACCGACCCGGCCGTGGCCAAGAGCCCGCATCCGACCGTCGTGTTCGTCGGCCGGCTGCGCCGCTACAAGGGTGTGGACTGGGTGATGCGCTCGTTCCCCGCCGTCCTCGCGCGGGTCCCCTCGGCGCGCCTGCTGGTCATCGGGGATGGCCCGTTCGAGGCGACCTTGCGTCGCACCGCGACCCGTCTCGGGGTGGCACAGGCGGTGGAATTCCTTGGATTCCTGTCGGCGATCGAGAAGGTGAAGCGTCTCCGCGAGGCGTGGGTGGTCGTCCAGCCCTCGCCCAAGGAGGGCTGGGGGCTCACGGTGATCGAGGCGGGCGCGTGCGGCACCGCGGTGGTCGCCGCCGACAGCCCTGGCCTGCGCGACTCGGTGCGTCGGGACGAGACCGGGCTGCTGGTGCCCTACGGCGACGACGCGGCGCTGGCCGCCGCACTGCTGCGCGTGCTCGAGGACCGTCCGCTGCGCGAGCGCCTCGCCGCCGCGGGCATCGCGCGCGCCGCGACCTTCTCGTGGCCGGCCTGCGCCGCGGCCTCGCTCGACGCGCTCACCGCGGCACTCCCTCCGGCGCTCCATCGCGCGACCCCGGGTGGGACCCACGGGGCGCGGCCGTGACTGCGCCCATGAGAGCGCCCATGAGAGAGAAAGGGGGCGGGACCCTCACCCGCAAGCACGTACTGCTCGCCGTGGCCAAGGCGATCGTGAGCGTCGGGCTGCTCCTGTTCCTGTTCAAGCGCATCCCGCTCGACCAGTTCGCCTCGGCGGCGCGCGGCGTGCGCGGGGAGTGGCTGGTCGGCGCCGG
>JBKJXJ010000525.1:0-3013 GCA_046716125.1 Candidatus Eiseniibacteriota bacterium | reverse complement strand
GTTTAGTGTAACTGTCCGCAACCGATTCGGTCAACGCGACCGGGCCATCTACAGATGCTCGATATTCCCCAATCGAATCTGAATCGTGCGATTTGCAATTCGCGGCGGCGGTGACGGGTCCGATCGAGCGGCGTGGCGCCTTGTACGGCAGCGAAATGGGTCGATTCACGGTCCTGAGGTGCCGACAACACTCGTGCGGTCTCCCGGGGGACCGGTCGTGGCGAGGCGCAGGCTGCCGCCCGGCCGCTCTTTGGAGGGAGCCCGGTCGGCTCGGAAAACCGAGTCGGCGACAGATCACGAGGACGACGACCCCATGGCGCAACGGACCATCCCCGACATCGCGACGCTCAAGGAGATCTGCCATCGCGGCAAGCTCGAGAAGGACCGCCGCTCGTGGTATGCCGCCTCCCGTAGCGTCGCGATCTACATCACGTGGCTGCTGATCCATACCCGGGTCACGGCCAACCAGGTCACGTTGCTGACGGTCTCGCTCGCGCTCGCCGGCGCGCTCATGCTCGCCACGCCGCCGGCGTGGCTCGCGCTGTGCGGCGCCTGCACGATGCTCGCCTACCATCTCCTCGACAAGGTGGACGGCGATGTCGCGCGTTACCGCCGGACCTTCTCGATCATCGGCGTCTATCTCGACGAAGTCGGGCACGGCGTCGTCTTCGCGGGCGTGTTCCTGGGCCTCGGCCTCCACCTCGCATGGGGGGCGGAGACGGTCGGCCGCGCCATGCTGGTGCTCGCGGCCGCCGGCCTGGGCGCGGCCTGCATGGTGCTCGCCCGCCAGCACAAGAGCGCCGGCTTCCTGCTCTACGCCCAGTACATCCTCGCGCAGCCCGAGTTGATGCCCGAGGGGGCTCCAACCGAACGGCCTCATCCCCTCTCCCGCGAGGGCGCCCACCGCAGCCGCCGCGGCGAGGTGGCCGACATCGGCGCCGGGATGCGGGCGGTGCTCTCGCTCCGGGACACCATGCTGATGCTCGCCGACTTCATCACGATCCTGGCGCTCGTCATCGTCGGGCTCGTCGTGCAGCTGGTCACCGGCAGCTCCGCCTTTCTCATCGCCGTGCTCGTGGTCGAGGCGATGCTCCAGGCGGCAATCCTAATGGCGCTGTTCTCGATCAACGTCTCCACCAACATCCGCTCGGAATGCCTCCGCCTCGACGCGCTCGCAAAAGACCGGGCAGCAAGGACGCACCATGGCTGAGTCCGCGATCTCCCCAAGCCGACCCGAGGTGCAGCCCCTGCGGATCATGCATCTGTCGAGGGCCGCCGAGACGCTTCGTTCGTTCATGATCCCGACCATGCAGGAGCAGATCCGCCTGGGACACGAGGTGTGCATCTGCACCGACGAATCGGTCCACACCGAACCGCTCCGCCAGGCCGGATTCGAGGTGTTCGTCCACGGCATGAAGCGGAGCCTCAATCCCTTCGGCGCCCTCCAGGCGGTGCTCCGAATCCGCCGGTTCCTGATCGAGCGGAAGATCGAGGTGGTCATCTGCCACAACTCGCTGGCCGGCCAGGTGGGCCGCCTCGGGGCCTGGCTCGCGGGCACGCCCAACGTGGTCTATTTCGCGCACGGCCTGGCGTGCGGGCCCGCGCAGAGCCCGTTGCTCTGGCGCCTGCGCTACTACGCCGAGCGGGCCTTCGCGCCATGCACCACGGCGATCGTCATCATGAACGACTACGACGAGAACATCTCGAAGGTGGGACGTCTCAGCCGGGATCCGGCGCGGGTGTTCCGCATCCCCGGGATGGGTGTGGACCTCACCCGATTCGGCACCGAGGCCGCGCCCCAGCTGCGCGACAAGCTCGCCCGGGAGCTGGCGATCGAGCCGGACCGGAAGCTGGTCCTGTGCGTTGCCCGGCTCATCCCCGAGAAGGGCGTGGTCGAGATGGTCGAGGCGGCGCGCGTCATCAGCGCCGATCGCAAGGACGTCGTCTTCCTGCTCGCCGGGACCGGGCCGCTCATGGAGAAGCTGCGGGCCCTGGTCCGGACCTACGGAATGGAGCGGCAGTTCAGGGTGCTGGGCTGGCGGAACGACGTGAACGACCTGATGCGGTGCGCCGATATCCTCACCCTGCCCTCCTACTACATGGAGGGCCTGCCGGTCTCCATCCTCGAGGCGATGGCCTGCGGCAAGCCGGTCGTGGCCACCCACCACAAGGGCTGCGAGGACGCGGTCGTGGACGGGCAGACCGGGTACCTCGTGCCGGTCAAGGCGATCGAGCCGCTGGCGGAGAAGCTGGTCACCCTGCTCGATGACGACGCCCTGCGCGCCCGCATGGGCCAGGCCGGCCGGCGGCGGGTGGAGCAGCACTACGAGATCGATCACTGCACACGGAGCATCGTCGAGGTGCTGGAGCATGCGATGAGCCGGTGACCGGGCTTCCCGGGGCGCGGTGGATCGCGCGCGGGGGGGCCGTGAAGCGTTGGACCCTTCCCTTTCCGAACGAGGTGATCTCCGAATGTCGTACCGACACGAAGACGGGACCGCGCGTGCGGTGTCCCCCTCCGGGGCGACGATGAAGCTCGTCTACCTGACGACCGACGACCCGCTCTACCTGCCGACATTCTTCGACCGTGTGCTGGGCGAGCGCGCCGCACAGACGGCGGCCGTGTACATCTCGCCGCCGCTGTTCAAGAAACAGACCACGCTGCAGGCGACCCAGCGCTACATCAAGACGTTCGGCGCAGTCGCCGCCGCCCATCTCACCACGCGGGTTGTCGGCGCGAAGATCCAGGGCCGTTCGATCGCGTCCGTCTGCCGGAAGTGGGGCGTACCGTCGGCGGTGGTGCGGGACGTCAACGCCCCTGAGTTACTGGACGAGCTGCGTGGCCTCTCGCCCGACGTGCTCATCTCGGTGAGCTGTCCCCTCATCTTCAAGAAGCCGCTCATCGAGCTGCCCCCGCGCGGCATCCTCAACCTGCACGGGGCGATCCTGCCGCACTACCGGGGCCTCATGCCCGCCTTCCGGATGCTCGCCAATGGCGAGAAGCAGGCCGGGG
>JBKJXJ010000524.1:0-8025 GCA_046716125.1 Candidatus Eiseniibacteriota bacterium | reverse complement strand
CCCTTCTCCCAGCGCATCAGCGGCTGGAAGCCCTGGAGCCAGCGGATCTCGTCGTCGTAGAGCTCGCGGCCGTGCATGACCCAGGCGCCGCCGAAGGCGCCGGCTTCCGCGAGCAGCGCCGCGACCGCGACCACCAGCGCCAGCGAGAGGAGCACGGACACCGGCTTCATCGCGTCACGCCCCCCGCCCTGTGTTCCCCCCGGGCCTCAGATGGCCCGGTGATGGTCGCCCGTGACGACGGCCTCACGCCCCGATGGCCCCGTAGGCCTCGTCCAGCTTGCCGATCGCCTCGTCCACCTCGGCGGCGTTGACGGTGAGCGGCGGCGAGATGCGCAGCACGTTGCCGTACAGACCGCCCTTGCCGATCAGGAGGCCGCGCTTCCTGGTCTCCTCGAACAGCCGCGCGGTCGCCTGTGGGTTGGGCGTGCGATCGCCCTTGGTCTCATCCGCGACGTGCTCGACGCCCTGCATGAGACCCATGCCACGCACGTCGCCGATGGTGCGCGGGTATTTCTTCTGCAGGCCCTCGAGCCCGGCGCGCAGTCGCTTGCCCATGCGCTCGGAGTTTCCCCTGAGATCCTGCTTCTCCATGACCTCGATCGTGGCGCTGGCGGCGGTGACGCTGATCGGATTCCCGCCGAACGTCGAGATGGTGAGCTTCTGCAGCGAGTCGGCGATCGCGGGGGTGCAGATCGTGGCCGAGAGCGGCCAGCCGTTGGCGATCCCCTTGGCCATGGTCATGATCTCGGGCTCGACGCCGTACTGCTCGCAGCCCCACCACTTGCCGCCGGTGCGCCCGAAGCCGGTCTGCACCTCGTCGCTGATGAACACGCCGCCGTACTTGCGGATGATAGCGACCGCGACCTCGAAGTATTCCCTGGGCGGTGTGACGAACCCGCCCACGCCCTGGATCGGCTCGGCGAGGAAGCCGGCGATCTGGCCGGTGGTCGTGGTCTTGATCAGCTCCTCGATGTCCTGCGCGCACTTGATCTCGCACGAAGGGTACTTGAGCCCGAGCGGACAGCGGTAGCAGTAGGGCGACAGCGCGTGTTTGATGTCCGGGATCTTGGTCGGCAGCGCGCGCCAGCTGCTGTGCGCGGTGAGCGACTGGGCCAGCATCGAGCGCCCCGAGTAGCCGTGGCGAAGCGCCACGATCTCGCTGCGCCCGGTATGGAGCTGCGCCATCATGACCGCGGTCTCGTCGGCCTCGGTCCCGCTCGCGGTGAAGTAGCACTTCTTGAGCGCGCCGGGCGTGATGCTCGCGAGCTTCTCGGCCAGCTCGACGATCGGAATGGTCGGGTAGAGCGTCGAGACGTGGCCGAGCCGGTCGATCTGCGCCTTGACCGCGGAATTCACATCGTCATTACAGTGCCCGACCGACACGGTGAGGATGCCGCCGAAGAAGTCGAGGTACTCGCGCCCGTCGATGTCGCGCAGGCGCATGCCCTTCCCCTCGGTGAGGACGAGGGATTCCTCGTAGTAATTGGTGGTCGCCGGGAAGAGGAACTCCTTGTGCTTCGAGCGAACGTCGGCCGCGGAAAGGCTCTCAGCGGGCGAGGGGGTCTTGGGATTCATGGGTCTCCTCCGGGCCCAAGGACAGCCGCGGCGTTCGTCGTACGGAATCGTGCTCCGGGCAGGAACGCCCGTGCGGATCGGCACCCCATCGGCGAAGATGGTCCCATCGGGCGGACATGATGCCACCTTTGCCGACGGCGCGAAACCCCATGCCTGGGGTGCGCTGGGGGAGCGCAAGCATGTACTCTGTCACGTAGGAGCGTCGGCGCCAGGGGCTCTCCCCCCGCAAGCCGCAACCCGGAGGAAGTCGATGAGGGGCCTGGTACGGATCGGAGTCATCGCCGTGGTCATCCTGTCATCTCTCCCCACGCGCGCGACCGCCGAGGGGGAGCTGGATTCGCTGGTCGCCGCCGAGCGCGCGTTCGCGGCGCGGTCGGTGGCGAAGGGCATGAAGGATGCCTTCCTCGCCTATCTGGCCGAGGGCTCGGTCGTCTTCCAGCCCACCGCGGTGGACGCGCGCAAGCTGTGGGAGATGCGGCCCCCATCGGCGGCGACGCTCAGCTGGGAGCCATCCTTCGCCGCCGTGTCCTCCGCGGGGGACCTCGGCTACTCCACCGGACCTTGGGAGTTCCGTCCTCCCGCGGACTCCCTGGGCACGCCGGCCCCGCCCGAGAGCTACAGCTACGGCCAGTTCAACTCGGTCTGGAAACACGACAAGAAGACCGGATGGCGGTTGATCTCCGACATCGGGGTGGTCCACCCCAAACCGTCGCGTGGCGGTGTCGGGAGCGGGGAGTTCACGGCGGGGCCGACGCTCAAGATCCGCACGATGAAGTCCGGACGCGCGGACATCCCCGGCGAGGACGAGCGGCTCTCGAAGGCGATGCGCGCCACGGGCCCGCGCGCGGCGCTCGTCGCTCACGGTGCGGCGGATCTGCGCCTCAATACGGAAGGCCGGTTCCCCGCCATCGGTCTCGAGGCCGCGCAGGCGCGGTTCGACACGCTCGGCGGCTTCTACCAGTACCGGACCGAGGGCTCGGCGATCGCACGCTCGGGCGATCTCGGCTACTCGTATGGCCTGGCCGAGCGCTTCCTCTCCGCGAAAGGGGCGCCCGCCGACACCAGCGTCTTCCTGCATGTCTGGCGGCAGGAGGGCGGCCGCTTCTGGCGTCTCGCCCTCGCTGTCCTCAATCCCCTGACGCGGCGGTAGCCGCGGGCTCGGGATCGATGTCGCTACTCGTCACCCGGGCGAACCCATGAAGCGTGGAGCAGGGAAGCGGGCGCCGAGGGGGGCGGCGGCCCGGGAATCGTCGCGCGCTCAGGCCACGGCGATCGCCGGGTTTCGTGGTTCGCCCTCCCCCTCCCCGGCGCTCATCGCCGGCAGCCTGATCGCGGCGGCGGCATTCCTCATCGGCTTCGCGCGTCTCTGGGGCTACGACCTCGACGACACCTGGATCTCGCTGCGCTACGCGCAGCATCTCGCCCAGGGTCAGGGACTGGTCTACAACCCGGGCGAGCGGGTCGAGGGTTACAGCAACTTCCTCTGGACCGTGCTGCTCGCGCTGCCGCACGCGCTTCGCATCCCACCGGTCCCGTTCCTCAAGGTCGTCCTCGCCATCGCAGCACTCGCGACCGCCTGGGCCACCGTGCGTCTGGGCCGGGCCAGCGGACTGACCTCGCCGGACGCCCGCGAGGCCGGATGGATGGCGTGGGCGCCGGGCTGGATGTTCCTGCTCACGCCGCTCGTGGTCGAGCGCACCGCCGACGGGCTGGAGACCATCCCGTTCACGCTGTTGCTGGTGATGGCCGCGGCCTGGGCCTTCGAGCCGGGCCGCCCCGGGCGCGCCGTGCGCCTCGGACTCGCCCTGCTCGCCCTGGCGATGATGCGGCCCGATGGCGCGATGTTCGCGCCGCTCCTGCTCGGGATCGCGGCGCTCCGCGGCGCGGGCCGGGACGCGTTGGTTCGCGCCGGGCTGGTGTTCATCATCCCGTTCGCGATCTTCATGGTCGGGCGCCACGCGTACTACGGCGACTGGCTCCCCAACACGTTCTACGCCAAGCGCGGAGGGAGCGCGGCGCTCGGACTTGGATGGCAGAGCCTGGTCGGATTCCTGGCGAGGAACGGCGGCTGGGCCTGGGTGATCGCGCTCCCGGCGCTCGTGCTCGCGCGGAGCCGCGCCGCCGGGTGGCTGCTGCTGGCGGTCGTGGTGACGCGGATCGCGTTCCACGTCTGGGCGGGCGGCGAATGGGTCGGGCGGGACCGGTTCCTGCTCCCTGCCCTTCCATTCCTCTACCTGCTCGTGTTCGCGGGGATCGCGAGGCTGCCGGCGCGCGCGCTCCGCCCCTACGCCGCCGCCGCCGCCGGCCTGCTCCTGCTGGGGCCGGCGTGGCTCGCGTACGGGACGCGCGAGGCGGAAGCCCTCGCGTACGGAAAGGGACTGAACGCCGCGCACGGGGCGTTCGGGCGCGCCGTCGCCGCCGGCACCGCGCCCGATGCGCTCATCGCGATGGATGACGCCGGCCTCGGCCCCTACCTCGCGCGCCGGCGGAATCTGGACATGCTGGGACTCAACGACCGGCACATCGCGCGCCTGCCGGGACGCTTCAGCTACAAAGTGGATGTCCCCTACGTCCTGGGTCGTTCACCCGACCTGATCGTACTGGTCTCGTCGGTGGCGGAGCCGACGCGCACCGACCAGCTGCCGCTGCCCATCCACGCGGCACTGGCGTCGGACTCGACCTTCCACGCCCGCTACGAACTGCTCCGCGTGTACACCATGCGAGCGGGCTACCACCTGGGCGTCTTCCTGCGGCGCGACACCAGGGCCGTGCCGGCCGGATTCTGACCCGGCGAGGCAGGGGCACCGGGCTCCCGCCACCTTCTCTAATCTCCTGGCGAGCCTCGCTTTAGACGCCCGGCCATCGCCCCGCTCAAGCCATTCTCAATCTCCATGCGCGACCTTTGGGCCCGTGACACGCACGCGCCCGGTCCGCCGGGCGCATCGCTCCCGACCGGGATGGGCTCAACGGCCGCGTCCCGCCGCCCCGGAGGTGACATGAGCAAGCGCGCCGTCGTCGTCGCGGTCTATTTGAGTCTCTGCGTCGCGACGCTGGTCCATGCGGACTCCCCGTCGCCGGTCGTGGTCAACGGGAAGACCTACGCCAGCTGGACCGCGTTCTTCCTCTCCGAAGAGTTCCGGGCCAACGGCCTCCGCTGCGGCACGCAGAGTCCATCGCCAACCGGCAGCGACCGGATGGACGCGCTCGAGTCCCCCGGTGACTGTTCGCTCGATCTCACCAATCCGAGCGAGGAATACGCGCCGGGAAACATCTACGAGATCACGGTGGTCGTCCACCGCCTCGAGTCCATGGCCGGGCAAGGCGTCTTTCCCGACGCGCTGGTCCAGTCCCAGATCGACATCTTGAACGAGGACTTCCGCGCGATCGCCGGCACACCGGGCGAAGGAGGAGCCGACACGCGCATCCAGTTCAGGCTCGCCACGGTGGACGAGGACGGCGACCCGTTCCCCGGGTTCACGCGCACGGTGAACGAATTCTGGTTCAACGATCTGCCCGATCCCGTGAACGGCAACTACTGGGATGCGCTGGCCTTCGATCCGACGCGCTACCTCAACATCTACACCATGAGCCCGGTGGCGCCGGGCGGGGTCGTGCTGGGCTACGTGCCGTACTTCCCCCAGGAGGGCGCAGGACGGCCGGACGACGGCGTGCGCTGCCTCTGGAGCTCGTTCGGCCGCAACAGCGGCAACCCGCCGTACGATCAGGGCCGCACCGTGACCCACGAGGTGGGGCACTATCTGGGGCTCTACCATACGTTCCAGGATGGCTGCGGGGCCGGCCCTGCGCCCGGCTGCTACAGCACGGGCGATCGCGTTTGCGACACCGAACCGGACGGCACCAGCCATGGCGGCTGCCCGATCAACTCGATGAGCTGCGGCGACCCGGACCCGATCCGGAACTACCTCGAGTACACCGACGACACGTGCATGAACAACTTCACGCCTGAGCAGGCGCGGCGGATGCGGTGCGCGGCGAGGCATTACCGCCCGACGGGATACCGGGAGCTCGATGTCGTCGGTGTGGACCGCCCGATCGCCGCCACCGGAGGGGCGCGGCTGGAGCAGAACCGGCCCAACCCGTTCGGCGCCGGCACGGAATTCGCGTTCACGCTGGCGGGCGATGGCGAGGTCTCGCTGGTGGTCCACGACCTCGCCGGGCGGGCGGTGCGGACGCTCGCGGCGGGCCGGTTCGAGCACGGGACCCATCGCGCGAGCTGGAACGGAATCGGCGAGGACGGGCGCGCGGCCCCGCCGGGCGTGTACTTCTACCGCCTCACGACGACGGACGGCGTGCGCTCGCGGCGCATGGTCATGGTTCGGTGAGGGCCGACCTGCCGTCGGAGTGTTGAGCGCGGACCGCAGGCTGACCCTGCGGTCCCTAACGCGCTCCGGCCTGCCGGATCGCGGCCTGCATCTCCGCGAGCGATCGCGCCACGCCGCCGCGCATCACCCACCGCACCTGGCGCAGGTTCGCGATGTCGCGCGTGGGGTCGGCGCCAAGGATGACCAGATCGGCGAGCTTGCCCGGCGCGATCGTCCCGAACTCGGCCTCGCGCCCCATCGCCCGCGCGCCGTTGCGGGTGGCGGCCACGATGATCTCCATCGGCTTCATCCCGGCCTCCTGCATCCACTCCATCTCGACGTGAATCGAAGGACCGTGAAGGGTGAGCGGATTGCCGGCGTCGGTCCCCATCGCGATCGGTATCCCGACCCGGTGCACGCGCATCAGGTTTCCGGCCATGGTCCGGTGCAGGCTGTCGATGCGGCTCTGCCGCGGCACGCTGCGACTCTGCCCCAGGCGGCGCGCGCTCGCCGGTGTCGCGGCGACATGGGCGAGCGTCAACGAATCCACCACGCCGTTGGGGTCGTCCACGGCAGGCGGCGTTCCGTTCGCGACCGATGACGCGAGCCGCACATAACCTTCCCTCACCGAGAGCGTCGGGCAGTAGAGCGTCCCGTTTCTGAGGCAGAGATCGAGGAACTCCCGGTCCACCGGCCTGTCCTCGACGCTGTGGACCAGCAGACGCGCCCCGGCCTTGAGCGCGACCTTGGCCTCGCGCAACCCGGTCGCGTGCACGATGAGTGGGAGCCCGGCGCGGCGGGACTCCGTGCCCGCGACCATCACGGCGTGCTCCATCGCCGCGAAGTCGCTCCCCGGGCGCACGATGAACCACACCTTGACCGCGTCGGCGCCGATCGCCTTGAGGTAGCGCACGCCGTCGCGGGCGCTCGTGGTGTCGGTGAGGACGATGAACTGCCGCTCGGCCGGCAGATTGAGCCAGTGATCCACCGTCGTGAGCAACGGTCCCGCGGCCGAGACGTGCGGGGCCTCGGAGCCGCGCTCGGCGTCGTCGCGCATGCGCAGCGTCCAGGGGTACCCGCCGACGTCGAACACGGCGGTCACGCCCGAGGCGAGCCACGCGCGGTGGAACGCCTCGGGATGGGCTCGGAGGCGCGCCTCGGTCGCCTCGTACGGATACTCGGCGCGCAGATCGAGAGCGTCAGGACGTCCGTCGGCCCAGCCGGTCTGGGAATAGTGGACGTGCGCGTCCACCAGCCCCGGCAGCGCCCATGTGCCGCGGGCATCGAGCGTGTCCACGCCGGCGGGCACCGGGCAGCGCACGCGCGGCCCGGCGCAATCGATCCGGCCATCGCGTGTCACGATGACCGCGTCTTTGACCGGCCGCCCGCCGGCGCCGTCCACGAGTGTGGCGCCGACGATGGCCCGCGGCGGTGGCGGGACGCCCGGAAGCGCGGGGAAGGCCGTCGTCACGCCGATCTTCCAGCCCGCGGGCGTGGAGACGAAGAGACGCTCGGAGAGTCCGACCTGCTCGACCGCGCCGTAACGCACGCGGTAGCGGTAGGTGCCGTAGACCATGCCGGGCCTGATCGGCGCGAGCCGCAGGTCGAGTGCCTCGAATCCGTCCGGCCAACCCTGCCCCGCCGAGGAGTCGAGCGCGGCGTACCCGAAGGCGATGCCGGTGGGGCCGGTGCGCGCGAGACCCTCCGAGCGCAAGTAGCAGGCGAGATAGGCATCTCGATCACGGCCGCGGATGGCGTCGAGGTTGGATTCGAACACCCGACGCGCGGCGGCGATGTCGGAGGTCGCGCCGGGCGCTCCCGATTCGTCCCGCTGCGCCTCGGACCGCGCCGGCCCGCCGAGCGCGAGCGCGGCAAGCAGGATGAGGATGGCGGCCGCGCCGTGGCCTATGACTGCGCCAGGCTCTCTCAGCCGACCTGACCCGCGGCCGTCACGCTCCTCGGATGCGGCGGGCCGCTCTTCGTCACCTGGCGTTGGATGAAGCGGCCGGCGCCGCGCTCGACATCGAGCTTCCCGTCACGGAACTGGACCCGGCCGTTCACGATGACGTGAGTCGGCTTGCCGCGCACCTTGAACCCCTCGAAGATACTGCGGTCCGACTTCGAGTGA
>JBKJXJ010000523.1:0-5227 GCA_046716125.1 Candidatus Eiseniibacteriota bacterium | reverse complement strand
GTGAACGACTCACGAGCGTCCTCGCCGAGGCGCGCCGCGAGGACGCGTTCACACTCTGGCATGTGCTCGGTCGCTCGACCGGCGCGGAGCGTGTTGCCGTGTACGAGCGGCTCGCGGGGCTGGTCCTGCCACCCGTGGGGGTGACGCGGGAGGGAGTGCTGGGTGGGGACCGGGCGATGCTCGACCTCTGGTGGGACGCGCTGGGCTTCGGCCAGATGAAGTGGTGGCGAACCTGGCAGGGCTCGTGGCCAAAGCCCGGCGGACCGGCGACCGGGCCGAGTTGAAGTGGGGCCGGGCGGCCGGCCGGCGGGCTCGGCGCCGGATAACACTCCGCTCCGCACCCGCGTCCTTATCTCCGACACCCATGACGGGCTCGCTCGGAGCCCGGGCCGGGTGGAACGGAACCCAGCGCCCAGGGCCTCCCGAACGGGATCGGCCGATCGGGCGCACGGAGAGGAGGCAGGCCATGAGGAACACGCGCATCGCACTCGCCGCGATCATGCTGTCCGCAGTCATCGCGGGGACCGCCCAGGCGGGCGGCGAGGCATCGGTCACCATCCTGAAGGCCCCGAAGGACGCGGTCGCCGGGAAGTCGTTCGAGATGGCATTCACCGTCACGCCCAACTGGCCGATGGCGAAGAACCGCTCCCTCGAGCCCACCGTGAAGGCGGTGTGCGGGGATCGCGTGGTCACCCTGGCCGCGGTCGCTCTCAAGCAGGCCGGTCACTACAAGGCCGAAGTCGCCCTGCCCGCCGAGGGCGAGTGGACCATCACCGTGGACAGCAAGTTCTGCCACACCAGGATGAAGCCGCTGCGGCTCAAGGCCGAGGCGGCCAAGGGGACGCAGACGTAGCGGGTCGCGGCGCCCGCCGCCACGCCCCGGCCCATCGCGGGAATACCGCGACCGGCCGGGGCGTACTCGCTTTGGGAGTGGACGCTGCCCGGGCCGGAGGAGCATGTTCTCCTCACTCGAGGATCGGGCGGCTCCCAGAGGAGATCCGCCGATGAGACCCGCCGTTCCGCTGTCCGAGTTCATGCCTTACGGGGCGCCCGAGCTGCTCGAGTCCCGCCAGCGCCACATGAGCCGCGCGCTGGTCGTCACCTCCGCGCTGGCGCTCGTCGTGTACGCCATCGCCGGCGGCATCGCCCCGTTGCTTGCCGTCGCTCCGGAGACGCCGCGGCCCGTCGTGGTCAGGCCCGACGTGTTCGACCTCATCCGGGCGCATCAACCGGAGGCCGCGCCAGAGCGCGCCAGGCCGGCCCCACCCGTGATCCACAAGGCCGCGAAGCCCATCCCGGTGAACGACGACATCGCCCCGCCCAGCGACATCCCCGCACCGCCGACGACCACCTCCGAGGGCAAGGGCACCGATGTCGTGGTCGACCCGAGCCGTGGGGAAATCGTGGGGCCGACCATCGACAAGCTGCCGGCGCTCGGCGAATGGGTGTACGTGGAGCGCGATCCCGTTCAACTTCAGACTCCACTGAGGAGTCGAGCCGGGCTCGCCCTGGATCGCCGCGGGCTGACGCTCGCGGGCGGGAGGGCCCGGGAGGTGCCGCCGATCAGGCGAAGGTGATGCCGATCAGCGACCCGACGCCGCCACGGCGCTGTTCGCCGGGTTTGTGGCGCGGCACCGGCTTGCCCTCACCGCCGCGCTTCAAGCTGCGGGCGCCGGTCGGACGGATCTCCGGTGTTCCGGGCGATGCGCTGGGAGATGCACCGCGCAGGGAAGGCTGCGCCGAACCGGGCGCGGGCGCGATGCGCGATTGGGAGCTCGGGGCCCCGACGCGTGCGCGCGGCACCGGGGGCTCATCCGCGCAGCACGGATCGTGGTTTCGTGTGCCGACCGGTGGAGCATTGACCGGTGCGGCTTTGCGGTTCTCCGTTGCCGCGGACCTGGCGGCCGTGCCCTTCTGCGCCGCGCCCGACCCGATCTCGCGCTCGAGCGATCGCGCGCCAGCCTCACCGGTACCGAGCGCGAGCGCGAGGAGCGGGATCCCACCGGCGACTCCGAGATGCCACCACCGACGAAGCGGGTTCGACATCGACATGAGGTGGCTCCATTGGAGGGCCGGGATCACGGATCAGAGGAGGCCGGGGGGGATTCTGACCCTCCAGCCCCGCCGTGTCCACACCTTGAGACAGTCCGTGGCCCGGAAGGGTTGGGACCGGGATCAAGTCCCCCGGCCGCTTGTCGATATACTTTACATGATAAAGTACTTGACAACAAGTGAGGCCGGGAGTTCAATCTTGGCATGACGGGCCCTTCCGCGCTCCCCAACCGCCCCACTGAACCGTTGCCGATCCATGGCCAGGCGATCGAGGACCTGCGCTACATCCGCAGCACCATGGAGCGCGCCGGGGCCTTCACCGCCATCTCCGGCTGGGGGCTGGTCCTGGCCGGGGTCAGCGCCGTGGGCGCCGCGTTCGTGGCGGCCGGCCAGCCGACGGCCGAGGCCTGGCTCGGGACCTGGCTGGCCGAAGCCCTGCTGGCCCTGATCGTGACCCTGTGGGCGTCGAGCCGAAAGGCCAGAGCGGCGTTGATCCCGCTCCTGAACGGTCCGGGCCGCATGTTCGTCTTCGCGTTCACCGTCCCCATGGTCGTCGGGGCACTCCTGACCGTGGCTTCCCTGGGCGCGCCGCTGTCGGGCCGTCTGGCCGCGATCTGGCTGCTCCTCTATGGCGCCGGCATCGCCACCGGGGGTGCGTTCTCGGTGCGCATCGTGCCGACGATGGGCCTCGTCTTCGTGCTCCTCGGCGCCGCCGCGCTGTTCAGTCCGGTCGGCTGGGGCAACGCCTACCTCGCGGCCGGGTTCGGTGGGCTCCACATCGTCTTCGGCGTGATGATCGCGAGGCAGCACGGTGGCTAGGACCGGCGCGCAGCGACAGGAGGGTGGCGTGAAGAACCGTTCCTCGGCCGGGAGTCCGCGCGAGGTGCGGGTCACGTACGCCGTGCTCGGCACGCCCGAGCTCGATCGTCTCATCCACGAGCGCGTGCGCCTCGGGATTGCGAGCGCGCTCGCGGTCAACGAGTCGCTTACGTTCAGCGATCTCAAGTCGCTGCTCAAGACCTCGGACGGAAACCTCAGCGTCCACGCCCGCAAGCTGGAGGAAGCGCAGTACATCACCTGCACGAAGTCGTTCGCGGGACGGGTGCCCAAGTCCGAATACCGGCTGACGCCGGCGGGACGCAAGGCGCTCGAACGCTATCTGGACCACATGGAGGCGCTCATCCGCGCCACGCGCGAGCGCTGACGGCGGCGTCTTTTTTTCGCGGAGCCACTTTATGATGCCAAGGACTTTGCCTTCGCCCCCGACACGGCTGCACGTCGCGATCATCATGGATGGCAACGGTCGCTGGGCGATCGAGCGCGGTCTGCCGCGCAGCGCGGGCCATCGCGCCGGCGTGGAGGTGGTGCGCCGGGTGGTCGAAGCAGCACCCGGCCTCGGCGTCGGCACCCTCACCCTCTACGCCTTCTCGGCCGCCAACTGGAGCCGGCCGGCGGACGAAGTGGGCGAGCTGCTCGTCCTGCTCGAGGCGTATCTGCGCTCGCAGACGGCCGAATGCGCCACGCGCGGCGTGCGCCTCAGCATGATCGGGAGACGCGACCGCCTGCCGGTCGCGCTCCGCGCCGCGATCGCGGCGGCCGAGCAGGCGACCGCGGGCGGGCGGGCCCTTCACCTGCGGCTCGCGCTCGACTACTCGGCGCGCGACACCATCCTGCGCGCGGCCCGCAACGTCCCGGCGGGTCGGGCGCTGAGCGCGGCGACGTTCGAACGGCTGCTCGCCGAGGCCGAGCATGGCCCCGCGCCGGCGTTGCCGGTGGATCTCCTGATACGCGCCGGGGGAGAGCAGCGCCTCAGCGACTTCCTGCTCTGGGAACTGGCGTTCGCCGAGCTGGCCTTCACCGGCACGCTGTGGCCGGATTTCACCGCCGCCGACCTCGAGGCCGCCGTCCGCGATTTCCGCGGGCGGGAGAGGCGTTTCGGGGGTCTGCCCAGCAGAGTCGCGAGCTAAGCGGTGGTGATCGCGTTCGGAGCGCTGCACTACCTTGAGCACCACTGACCCCGCCGGCCCCGAACTGCGCTAACCTCCGCCCCCGGCGGGGGGCCGCCCTGGCCAGGGTCCCCGGTTCGACCCCCTAAGGCTCCCGAACGCTTCCAACCCTTTGGCGCCGCGGGCTATCCGAACAGATGACCGTCATGTGACGGCACGGGGTGGCGATGCTGAGCGTTGACCCAAACACGATTCCGGCGGGGTCGGACGCGGTCGACGCGGTGCTCGCGGCCGCCGGCGACGTGCGCGCGTTCGAGCGCCTCTACCGCACCCACGTGCCACGGATCCACGGTCTCGCCCGGCGCATGGCCGGCGACGACGAAGCGCAGGAGTTGACCCAGATGATCTTCGTTCGGGCGTGGCAGAAGCTCTCGACCTTCCGGGGCGAGTCGAAGTTCGGCACCTGGCTGCACCGGGTGGCGATCAACGTGATCCTCGGACGGCGGGCGACGCTCAAGGTCGAACGGGGTCGGCTCCAGCACGGCGACGAGGCGTTCGAGTCCCTGCCGGCGCGCCCGGCGCCGACCGATCAGCGCATGGACTTCGACGACGCCATCGGCCGGCTGCCGGCCGGGGCGCGGCAGATCTTCGTCCTGCACGACGTCGAGGGCTACAAGCACGACGAGATCGCCGGCATGCTGAACATCAACGCGGGCACATCCAAGGCCCAGCTTCACCGCGCGCGGATGCTGTTGCGCGGCCACCTGGCACGCTGAGGGCATGCGATGACCACCGAGCTTCGCGACATCGGGGGAGGACGGGACCCCTGGAGCGACCGGCTCTCCGATTATCTCGACGGCGGGATGAGCCCTGCCGATGGCCGGAAGCTCGAAGACCATCTCGCCGGCTGCCCGGCCTGCACGGTCGCGCTTGCCGACCTGCGCGTGGTGGTCGCGACGGCCCGGACGCTCGTGGACGCGCCCCCCGCGCATGATCTGTGGCCGGCGATCGAGGGGCGGCTGACCCCGCGCACCGCCGTGACCCGGACCCAGGGGACGATCGTGGACGGACGCGCCTGGTGGGCGCGGCGGTTCGACCTCGGCCTGCCGCAGCTCGCCGCGGCGGCGGCGCTGCTCATCACCCTCTCGTCCGGCGCGGTGTGGCTCGCGCTGCGCGGTCCGGCGCTTCCGGAGTCGAGCGGACCGGCGACGCGGGGCACGATCGCGGGC
>JBKJXJ010000522.1:0-8091 GCA_046716125.1 Candidatus Eiseniibacteriota bacterium | reverse complement strand
GTGTCCCCGGCCGCCGCTACCGGCGCCCCACACTCGTTCTGGAAGTCGTCGGCGAGACCATCCGCCCTCGGCGACGCGCTGGCCACCTCCGTTCGCACCGATCCCTCACCTTACCGACGGAATAGGGCCGTTCCGGCCGCCGCCCGCTCAGCTCGCCGCGGCCCGCTGCGCGGTGATCATCGCCATGGCGTAGCCGCCGAGCAGCGTCAGGACGGGAAGTTCGTCGAGCTTCCGCGCCGCCGCGTCCACCTCCGTCTCATAGCTGCGGCCGAATCCGAGCACCGGTCGGAACGTGATCAGCGGATGCCGGTCCTCGGTCGCCCAGAAGCACCGGGGATGCCAGAATCCTTCGCACTCCCAGCGGTACTCGACACCCGAAGCGAAGCGCACCACCCCCTTGGCCCGCCAGTTGCACTTGAATCCCGCCACCTCGGCTCCGCTCGCCGCGTCGCGCACGATGTGATCGCCGAGCAGCGATGCGGCCCGTTTCCGCCCTATGTTCCAGCGGCCGTCCGCCGACTCGGCAACCGCTTCAAAGCTGAAGATCTTCGCCCAGCGGAGGCCGGCCACCTGTTCACTGCCGGCTTCGAGGATGAGCTCGCGGCTGAACACGCCCGGCCGACGCCAAGAAAGGTCGCCGAGCAGGGCCTCGCGCAGCGGCCGCCCGCCGGTCCACACGCGATCACTCGACATGGGCGTCACGGGCGCCACCTCAACCCGCGGCCTTCTCCACCGGCTCGGCGGGCGTGGGCGCGGCGCTCGCCGGCTCCTCGTCCTCGGGGCGGATGCGGAAGATGCGCGAAAGCTCCGACCTCAACTCGCCCTCGGTCAGACGCTGCTTGAGCGCGCCGCGGAAGGCGACCGAGATGCCGCCGCTCTCCTCGCTGATCACGATGACGACGGCGTCGGTCTCCTCGGTGAGGCCGATCGCGGCGCGGTGCCGCGTGCCGAGCGCGAGCGCACTGCGCGGGTTGGTGGAGAGCGGCAGGATGCAGGAGGAGGCGAGTACGGTGTCCTCTCGCAGGATGACGGCGCCGTCATGCATCGGCGATCCGGGGCTGAACAGCGTGACCAGCAGCTCGGCCGAGACCTTGGCGTCGATGCGGGTGCCGGTCTCGACGAAGTTGCGTAGGCCCACGTTGCGCTCGAGCACGATCAGGGCCCCGTGCCGGTCGCGCGCCAGCGCCTCGACCGCGCGCACGACCTCGCCCAGCACGCCGTAGCTGTCGCCGCGCAGGAACGAGCGGAAGTAACGCGTGCGCCCGAACTGGGCCAGCGCATGGCGCAGCTCGGGCTGGAACAGGATGACGAAGGCGATGAGCCAGACCGTCTTGAGGCTGTCGGCGAGCCACTTGATCGCGATCAGGTCGAACTCGCGGGCGGCGAGCGCCACCAGCACGATGACGAGGAGCCCGACGTACATCTGCGCCGACCGCGTGCCCTTGACCAGCGTGAGCAGGCGATAGAACAGCACCGCGACCAGGAAGATGTCGATGAGGTCGAGGAACCAGAACTGATGGACGGGCGTCATGGTCGGGCCCTGGGTCGGTGCGTCTCGCGGGTTGGGCGGCGAGCGCCGTCAAATCTAACAGGCCCGCGCCGGACGGTCGAGGGTCGCTCAGCGACCGCTCGCCTCCGCATCCTGCTCCGGCTCGCTCTTCCTCGGCTCGCTCCGCCATCCCTGGCTCCCGCGAGCCTCGGGCGTCCGCTGATCGACCCTCGACCGTCCGGCGCTATGTCTTGGCTGGCTCGATCGGCGTTCTTGCTTGTCTCAGCGCGTCGGCCACTCGAACAGCTCGGACGGCGGGGGCCACGTCGTGGGCGCGGATGATGCGGGCGCCCTGGAAGACCACGATAGCGGCGGCGGCGAGGCTGCCTTCGAGGCGCTCGTGGACCGGCAGGTCGAGGATCTGGCCGATGAAACTCTTGCGCGAGAGTCCGACCAGCACCGGGCGGCCGAGGGCGACCAGCACGTCGAGCCGGGCGAGGATCTCCATGCTGTGGCGGAAGGCCTTGCCGAAGCCGGCGCCGGGATCGAGGACGATGCGTTCGAGGGCGATCCCGGCGGCGACGGCGACCTCGAGCCGGCCGGCGAGGTAGTCCGCGACCTCACGAGGAGCGTCCGCGTAACGGGGATCGCGCTGCATGATGGCGGGGTTGCCCTGCATGTGCATCAGGACGACCCCGGCGCCCGCGCCGGCCACGACCGCCGCCATCGCCGGGTCGCCCAGCGCGGTCACGTCGTTCACGATGTGGGCGCCCGACGCCAGCGCCCGCTCCGCGACCGCCGCGCTCGAGGTGTCCACCGAGACCAGAGCGCCGCCATCGCGGGCCAGCGCCTCGACCACCGGCCCGATCCGGCGCCACTGCTCATCGGCAGAGACCGGCTGCGAGCCGGGGCGGGTGCTCTCGCCGCCTACATCGAGGATCTCGGCGCCCTCCTCACGCAGGCGCCGCGCGTGGGCCAGGGCCGCCTCGGGAGCGGCGTAGCGGCCGCCGTCCGAGAACGAGTCGGGGGTGACGTTGACCACCCCCATCACGAGGGTGCGCTCGGAGAGGTCCATCTCCCGGTCGCGGCATCGCCACAGCATCTTGGTGGCTACTTCGCCAGCGCGTCCTTGAGACGCTGGATCTGGCCCGCGTGATTGTGCGCGTGGACGGCATAGATCCTGAGCCAGTGCTCGACCGAGTAGCGCCCACTCTCGGTGTGCCAGCCCTCGCGCGCCCAGTCGGCCTCGCTGAGCCCGGGGAGCATCTGCGCCGTGGTCGCGCGCGCCGCGCGGAACGCCTCGAGCGAGGGCGCGATGTCGCGCTCGTTGTAACGGAGCCGCTTGGCGTAGGCCTCCTGGTCGTAGCCCTGGATGATGGCGTGGTCCTCGGCCAGGAGCTTCCGGATCCGCAGGGCCGAGGTGGTCTCGCTATCGGCCAGGTGGTGGACGATCTCGGCGGCGCTCCACTTGCCCGGGAGCGGATGGGCGGTGAGCCCGCCCTCGGGAAAGCCCTTCAGCGCCGCGGCGACATCGTCGTAGCCCGCGACGTACTGGGCGATCAACCGCTCCCGCTCCGGCCTATCCATCGGGTGCCGTCCTTTCCGGCCAAAGTCCGTCGTGCCACGGTCGTCGTTGACCTCAAGCCCGCCCGATGGTAGCACTTACCGCCGCTTTGCCCGGTGACCCGACCCTTCGAGGAGGCCGCATCCGCATGATCCGCCTGCGCCTGTCGCTGCTCTGTCTCGGACTTTTGGTCGCCGCTCCGGCCGCCGCCCAGATCATGGGCCGGCCGTTCGAGTTCTCCGGCCAGGTGGGCTTCAATCACTACGACATTCGCGCCCGGATGCAGGACGGACCGGGTTACGGCGGCTCGGTGGGCTGGCGGGCGAAGCCGTGGCTGGTGCTCGAAGGCCAGGTGCTGTTCGGCCCCAGCAACGCCGACACGTTCCCACAACAGATCCACAACCTCTTCGCGTACGGCCTGGATCTGAGGTTGAATCTGCGCCCGGCCGAATCGAAGGTGGTCCCGTTCGTCCTCGTGGGCGGCGGCTACACCAGCAGTCACACCAGCGGCCATCCGCCCGACAAGCTCGAGCGCGGCTCGGGCAGCATGGGCCTGGGGATGCTCTACAACGTCCGAAACCAGCGCACCTTCGTCCGGTTCCAGGTGCGCGACCTGTTCTTCCGCGAGCGCGACGCGGTCGAGTTCAGCAACCACTTCGCGGTCTCGCTCGGGCTGCACTACGTCTGGGGCGGCAGGTCGCGCGACATCGACCTGGACGGCGTGCGTGACGCCCTCGACACCTGCCCCTCGACCCCGATCGGCGCCAAGGTGGACGCGCACGGCTGCCCGCTCGATTCGGACGGCGACAAGGTGTTCGAGGGCCTCGACAAGTGCGAGGGGACGCCCGCCGGCTGCACCGTGGACAAGGGCGGCTGCCCGGCCGACGCCGACGGCGACGGCGTCTGCGACGGCGTGGACACCTGCCCCGACACGCCCAAGGGTTCGACGGTGGACGCGAAGGGCTGCCCCTCCGATCCGGACGCGGACGGCATCATGGACGGCGTGGACCAGTGCGCGAGCACGCCCAAGGGCTGCAGCGTGGACGAGAAGGGCTGCCCGGGCGACAGCGACAAGGACGGCGTGTGCAATGGACAGGACCAGTGCCCCAACACGCCCGAGGGTCTGCGCGTGGACATCGCCGGCTGCCCGATCGAGGTCAGCGTGAGGGAGACCGAGCTGCTCGACACCGGGATGATCCGTCTCCAGAACATCAACTTCGACACCGGCAAGGCCACGATCAAGGCCGAGTCGTTCCCGGTGCTCAGAGAGGTGGCGCACATCCTCCAGCAGTATCCGACGCTCCAGATCGAGATCGGCGGCCACACCGACAACCGGGGGGGTGCCGCGATGAACGAGAAGCTCTCGGGCGACCGCGCGGCGTCGGTGCTCGACTACTTGAAGCAGAACTTCCCGCAGATCTCCTCGTCGCAGTTCACGGCGAAGGGCTACGGGCCGTCGCGGCCGATCGCGCCCAATACGACCGATCTGGGACGCGCGAGGAACCGTCGGGTGGAGTTCAAGGTGCTCAACACCTCGGCGCTGCGGATCGAGCGCGAGCGGCGGAGCTTCCTGAAGAAGAGCGGTGGTGTCCCGCCGCCGCCGCCGGCACCGGTGCCGCCGGCCACCCCGAGGGAGCCTGTCCTGACGCCGGCCCCGGCCGACACGTTGCAGCTGCTCACTCCGACGCCCGCGCCGGCGGACACCACGACGAAGCCGTAGCCCTTGGGGATGACGACCGATCGGGACGCGGGCTGGACGTCGCTCGCCGTCCCGGACCGCTACATGGAGCGCTGGATCAAGGGCGCCTACGCGAAGACGGCGGGCCGCCCGGCATGAAACACATCGGGGCGCCACATCGGCGCCCCGCGTGTTCGGGTTCACGCCTTGCTCCCCAGCAACGCGCCCCGAGATCTGTACGGCCCAGGATCAGCGGAACACGGCGAGCCTCACCATGGCCTGGGTCCCTGAAGCCCGCAGCCGGAGCATGTAGATGCCGGACGGCACCTGCTGACCGACGGCCGGCCACGCGCGCAGATGGTCGCCGGCGGGCAGCGTCTCGTGCGCGAGCTGGGCCACGGTGCGGCCCAGAGGATCCAGCACGTCCATCCTGACCTCGGACGGCTGGGCGAGCGAGAACGCGAACGCGCCCCGGGCGCCGGCGGTCTGGACCACACGAAGATCGTGCGGCCGGGCTTGACGCCTGGTCGAGTTGAGGCCGTTCCCGTGCACCGACAACGATGCGGCACCTTCGATGGCCGACCCATCCGAGCGCTCGCCGGTGAGGGCGAGAACGTAATCGCCATCCGGCCGGCTGCCGAACGGAGCGCGCGGGAACTTGACCGTCAGCACGTTGCCCTGGGCGCTCGCAGTTCCACGCTCGGGCGCGACGCCATCGAGGCACAGCGACTCGACCACGATGTCAGTGGCCGGCCATCCGTCGGTCTCGATGTGTGCCGAGATCCAGTTACCCCGGCTGCCCGCATTGAGCGTCCCAGGTGACAGCGACACCGTGACCTCGAACGTCTCGCCCGGAGGGGGCGGCGGCGGCGGAGGAGGAGGCGGAGGAGGAGGCGGTGGCGGCGGCGGCGGCGGCGCCACGTTGCATCCTGACCAGACCGCGGCGATCGGCTGGCCCGAGCCATTCAGACCACCCGCGAGCAACGCGCAATCAGCGGAAATGCCTGCCGCGATCGCTCCGGACACCGGGGCGGGGAGCGCGCTCTCGACCTGCCAGACGCCGTCGAAGGCGGCGCTGTAAACGCGGTCGCTTTGCGTGAGCGCGGCTCCCACTCCCCCCATGATCCAGACGCGGTCGCCGAGCGTCGTCGCCGCCGCCCGCCACAACGGCTCGGGCAGGTCGGGACCGGTGCTCCAGGTGCCGGCGACGGCGTCGTAGACGTCCACCCGCGCGCGCGGCGCGCCGTCCGAGCCACCCATCACCCAGACACGGTCGCCCAGCACGGCGGTGGCCACGCCCTCGCGCGGCACCGGCATCGCGGCGATCGGGAACCAGTTGTCGCTGACCGGGTCGTACCGGAAGCACTCGGTCTGGAGCATGCCGTCGTCGGCCATGCCGCCCGCCACGATGATCGAGCCCGCGGCGACGCCGACCGCCATTCCGGCGCGCGAAACCGGCATCCCCGATACCGAGGACCAGATGTTCGAGACCGGGTCCAAGCGTTCGACGTTCATCATCGCAAACCGGAACTCGTCGAGGCCGCCCAGCGCGTAGACGTACCCGCCGAGCGCGGCGGCGCCGGGCTGATAGCGCGCCTGCGACATCGGGGCCGCCGAGCTCCATGCGCCCGCTCCCGCGTCCCACACGGCGACGGTCGCCAGATCGCCGGCGCCGTGTCCGCCGAGGACGTAGACGCGCCCCCCCAGCGCGGCGGCGGCGGCGCCCTGGCGGGCTTCAGAGAGCGCTGCCAGCGGTGTCCAGTCCGCTGCGAGTACGGTTCCAGGCGCTGCATCCATGAGCACCCCGAGTGCGATGATCGACAGCACGTGACGATGCACGGGATGCACCTCCCATCAGAGTGAGGGCGTTCCAGAAGCCCTGGATGGGTTGTGCAAGCGCGGGACCAACCGCTGAAATGGCCGGTGGAGGCCGTTTCGGTTGCACTCCGCCACGAAAAACGAGGTCTTGGGGGGATTGACGCGCGTGGAATGCACGTCACGCGTCGCGTTTCGGCGCGTGGACAGCCGGCCCTACGTCCGCTGCTTCTTCTTCTCCGCCGCCGGGAACAGGACGTTGTTGAGGATCAGCCGGTAGCCCGGGGAGTGCCGGTACTTGGCAAGATCGGTCGCCGGGTCGCCCACCATGTGCTGGTAGTCCTCGGGGTCGTGGCCGCCGAGGAATGTGAATGTGCCGCGCCCGAACTGGCCGTGCAGGTATTTGACCTCGTCGGCCCCTTCGACCTCGCCCAGCACCAGCACCCCGCTCTTCAGCTTCGGGCGCCGGAACCCGGTGGTCTGCCCCAGGAACTCGGGCACCGCGCTGACGTGGTTCTGGACCAGCATGGTGGGGACCGGGTCGTTCTTGGCCGAGAAGTCGAACAGCGTGAAGACGCTGTTGGGGCCACGCAGCGACGCTTCCTGGGTGACGTCGATGTCGGAGAACCGGTAGACGAACGGGTCCATCTCGAGCCGGAAGTCCTTGAACGCGAGCGACCGCCCGAACTGCAGCTTGCGGTTCGCCAGCGGATCGGAGGGATCGCCGTCGTACACCGATTCCGCGATGTCGATGCCCTGCGCCGCCAGCGCGATGTCGTACGTGTCGGTGGCCGAGCACATGCCGAACATGAAGCCGCCGCGCCCGACGTAGTCCTTGATGGTGATCGCGACCGCGGACTTGAGCAGCGACACCTTGGCGAAGCCGAGCTTGGTGGCCATCGCCTTCTGCACCCGCTCCTCCTCCTGGTACCAGGGGAAGTTGTGGTACGCGTTGTAGAACTTCCCGTGCTGGGCGGTGAAGTCCTCGTGGTGGAGGTGCAGCCAGTCGTAGTTCTTGAGGTCGCCGCGCACCACCTCCTCGTCCCAGATCTTGGTGTAGGGGATGTCCGCATACTCGAGGGCCAGCGTGACCGCGTCATCCCAGGGCGGCGTGTTGGGCGGGATGTACACGGCCACCCGAGGCGCCTTCTCGAGGGAGACCGATTCCATGTTGTTGTCCGCGATCTCGGCCCGCATCGCCGCCTCGGCGGCGCCCGCCAGGGGCTCGAACGAGACGCCGCGCACGTTGGCCTCGCGCGTGATCGCCGCGTCCTCGGGCACCAGGAACGATCCGCCGCGATAGTTGAGGAGCCACTCGATCTTGTCGCCGCGCGTCAGCGTCCAGAAGGCGAGGCCATAAGCCTTGAGGTGATCGGTCTGGCGGTCGTCCATCGGCACGAGCAGTCCCGCGCGCGCCGGGGCCGGTAGTGCCGCGGTCCCGAGTGCCAGGGAGAGCGCGAGCCCCGCCACGATCGGGAGCGCCTCGATCACCTCGGCGTAGGACTTCTCACGCGTCGGCGCGGAGGTCCCAGCGGCGCGGTCGGG
>JBKJXJ010000521.1:0-15550 GCA_046716125.1 Candidatus Eiseniibacteriota bacterium | reverse complement strand
GGGCGCAAGCCCGGGCCCGACGTCCTTCCGCCGGCCGGCTTGGGGAAACTCGGCGTCGTGCATGGCGGGGTTGTCGTTCGCAACGAGGAGATCAGGGGCGCCCGCCCGCACTCCGCGATCGGACGCGCATGGCTTGCGGCGGCCCCGTCCGGCGTGCATGCTTGAGGGCCGTTTGAGCCTCCGGCTGGCGCCGCTCCCCGCGCTGCCGCCCGGAGTCCGGGCCAGATTCGAGCCAACCGCCGTCCGGAGTGATGATGAACGCACGACGTCCCGTATTCCTCGTCCTGCTGGTCCTTTCGCTGTTCATGCCCGCCCCGGGCGCGCGCGCCGAGGGGGAGGCGGTGACCGGCCTGCCCTGGATGGGGTCGGTCGGCATCCAGCGGACCGTGGCGCAGATCATGGAGGTTCAAGACCTCCCGACCAGCAAGATGGCGGTGCCCCACATGCGGGAGCGCCGCAAGGTGTGGCCCGATCGGAAGATCCTCCCGGTCGCCCCGGATGCCGTGGACGCCGTCCGATGGCCGCCGTCAGCCGGGGGCCTCGACGTCTCGGCCGGTCTCTCCGATGAGATCACCGCGGGGCCCCAGACCCAGGCACTCACATTCATCGGGGCGACGCTGTCCGGCGCCCACCCAACCTTCTCCTTCCCGGCCGACGCCATGGGCGCCGTGGGCCCCACCCAGTACGTGGTGTTCGTGAACGGAAGGCTCGCGACCTACGACAAGAACACCGGGCTCGCCGACGGCGTCCTGAACGTCGACCCGGACGTGTTCTTCGCCGGCATCAACAACGGCAGCACCACGACCGATCCCCGGGTGCGCTACGACCGGCTCTCCGGCCGCTGGTTCCTGATCATCATCAACACCTCGACGCCGAACTGGGTGCTGCTCGCGGTCACCGACGCCGCCAGCAACGGCATCATCTCGCCTTCGACCGTGTTCTCGCTCTACTTCTTCGCGATCGACACGCCGCCGCCGGCGATCCCGGCCACCTGCTTCGCCGACTACCCGACGCTGGGGATCGACGCCAACGCGCTCTACATCGGCACCGCGAACTTCTGCGGCGCGCAGCAGTCGTTCAACAGCTGCGACGGATTCGTCGTGCGCAAGAGCTCGGTCCTCTCGGGCGGCCCATTGGTCGTGACGGCGCTGCGCGGCCTCGTGGCGACGGCCAGCTCGGACGGTCCGGTCGTCCCTCAGGGCGTGGACAACTACGACCCCGCGGCGCCGGAGGGGTACTTCATCGGGGTGAGCAACACCCTGTTCGGCCGCTTGGTGCTGCGCCGGGTGGCCACGCCGGGCGCGACCCCCACGGTCTCGGGCAACATCAACATCACCGTGCCGAGCACGACGTTCCCGCTGACCGTGCCGCATCTCGGCAACACCGGTGGGTCGAAAGGGAACATCTCCGCCACCGATGACCGCCTGTTCGCCGCCCATATCCGCAACGGGCGTCTGTGGACGGCGCACAACATCAGCGTCAACAACGTCGGCAGCGCGGCCGCGGTGACCCGCACGCGCAACGCGTCGCGCTGGTACGAGCTCACCGGCGTCGCGTCGCCCGGCGTGCCGTCGGTCTTCCAGTCGGGGACGGTCTTCGCCGCGAGTGCGGCCAACACCACCGATCAGCCCCATTTCACCTTCCCGACCGTCATGGTCTCCGGCCAGGGCCATGCCCTGCTTGGGATGAGCACCGCCGGCACCAACATCCGTATCGACGCCGCGAGGACCGGGCGGCTGGCCGGTGATGCGCTCGGGTCGATGGCGACGCCCACCGCCTATTCCGCCGGCAGCACCGCCTACAATCCACCGGGCGATCCGGGTGGAACGGGCGGGCGGCGCTGGGGCGACTACTCGTACACCGCCCTCGACCCGATCGACGACATGACGATGTGGACCATCCAGATGAACTGTGACGCCACGAACTCGTACGCCTGCCAGGTGGTCAAGATGCTCGCCCCTTTGCCGGCGGCTCCGGCGAGCGCCGAGGACGTGAGCGCGGGACTGGCGTCGACCCCGTCCATCGTGGTCGGCACCTCGACCGGCGGCTCCGGGTTCTTCGATCCGGGCCCCGACCTCCCGGGCGTGCCCGCGTTCAGCCACCTCACGGCGACGGTCACCAATCCGGGCGTCACCGGCACGCCGCCGACCGTCAACGGCGTCACCTACATTGATCCCACCCACCTGCAGCTCGATCTCAACACCTCGGGTGCGACCCCGAGCCTGCCGGGCGAGAAGTACACGGTGACGATCACGAACCCCGATGGGCAGGTCGCGACCGGGAACATGATCCTGCACGTGGGCGCCCAGACCGCGGTCGGTGATGGGCCGGCGGCGGGCTTTGCGCTCGACCCGGTGTCGCCCAACCCCGCGCCGGGATCGGCCGGGGTGGAGTTCGCCGTCGGCCGCGAGACGCACGTCCGGATCACGGTCGTGGATCTGGCCGGGCGGGAGATCGCGACCCTGGCCGATGGCGTGCACGCGGCCGGCCGGCACCGGATCGGCTGGAGCGGGACCTCGGGTCGTGGGCGCGCGGCGGCGGGGATGTACTTCATCCGCTACGAGGCGGCCGGAAGCGTGCTGGTGCGGCGCTTCGTCATGATGCGGTGATCCGGGCGGGGCTCCCGCTCCGGGCGCGCTGGGGCCCCGCGGGCGTCCGCCCGGGCCTCGACGAGCCCACCCGACGTCAATCCGCAGTCAAGCATCGCGCGATCCGGGATCTCCGGCCGCGCGGTGTCGTCTAAGACGGTACCGGCGGGTCAACGACATTACGTCTGGATCCCCGGTTCGCCTTCGAATGCGGGCGGCACTGGACGCCGGGTCACGCACCTCCGTCCGGTCCGCCCGGCCGAAGGACCCCGACCGCGAACAGGAGGCGATGCGGTCCCCGGCATGCGCCACGCCGGTGCCGACGAATGCCGCGCCGGTCGGCGACGGTTCGCCCCGGCTTGCGCGTCCACCTATCCTTCCTCCGCCGAACCGTCCGCTGTCCCTTGGGGGCCGGCGCCCATGCGCCTCCCCGTTTCATCGTGGCCGACCGGCCCGAATCCTTCCCGCCGAGGAGTCCGCTCATGCGTCATCGCCCGCTGCTCCCCCCGCTGCTTGCTAAGGGCGCCACGCCACTGGCGCTCATGGCCCTCCTGCTGCTCGCACTGCCCGCGCACGCCGCCGACAGCAAGCCCCCCGCGGGCAAGCCTTCCGCCGCGGCCGACGACAAGGACAAGCCCTACCAGGAGTGGTCCAAGGTCCTCAAGGACGCGACCACCACCAGGGGGTTCTTCACCCTTCACCGCAAGCGCGACAATCTGTACCTCGAGATCCGCCCGGATCAGCTCGAGAAGCCGGTGCTCGGGATCTTCAGCTTCGCGAGCGGCATCGGCTCGCACTTCGTGCTGGGCGGACTTCCGCTCAACGACCGCCTGATCGAGTTCCAGCGCCTCGGCGAACGCGTGCTGGTGATGGAGAAGAACCCGCGGTTCGTCTCCGCCCCCGGCAGCACCTGGGAGCAGGCGACGAACCTCACGTTCGGCAGCTCCGTCCTGGCCTCGCTCAAGATCGAGAGCGTCCACGATTCGACCAAGGCCGTGCTGGTGGAGTTCGGCCAGTTCCTGGTGAGCGATCTGCCCGACCTCGCCGAGGGCCTGGGGGGCTCGCTCGCCGGCCCCACCGGCCCCCGCTCGATGCGCTTCGACAAGGAGCGCTCGGCCCTCACCAGCGTCAAGGGCTTCCCCGAGAACATGGAGTTCGAGGCCCTGCTCACCTACTCGCCCAACGCCCGCGTGGGACTCACGGTGGACGGCGTATCGGACGAGCGCTACATCCCGATCAAGGTGCACTACTCGTTCTCGAAGCTGCCCGATATGCCGATGCAGCCGCGCCTGGCGGACGACCGTGTCGGGTACTTCCTGAACGCGGTGAAGGATTTCGGACGTGACGACGCGGAGAACTTCTGGGTGCGCTATGTCCGCCGCTGGAGGCTCGAGAAGAAGGATCCGTCGGCGGCGCTCTCCGAGCCGGTGAAGCCGATCGTCTTCTACATCGACCACACCGTGCCCGAGAAGTACCGGCCATGGGTGAAAGAAGGTGTCGAGAAGTGGCAGAAGGCGTTCGAGGCGGCGGGATTCAAGAACGCGATCCTGGCCAAAGACGCGCCGAACGATTCGAGCTGGGACGCCGAGGACGTGCGCTACAGCACGATCCGCTGGATCACCTCGACGCAGCCGAGCTTCGGCGCGATCGGACCGTCGCGCGCCGACCCGCGCACCGGCGAGCTGCTCGATGCCGACATCCTGTTCGAGGCTTCGATGCTGCAGAACTACCGGAACACCTATCGGCGATATAGCGGGCCGGACGAAATTGCGGCCGAGACGCTGCCCTGGATGCGGCTCGCGCAGGGACCGAGCGACATCCCGATGGAATGGCGCTGCGAGGCCCAGCAGGGCGTGGCCGACGGCGGCGCGCTGTTGCACGCTGGGCTGCTCGTGGACGGGACGCTCCCGCCCGGGAGCCCGGTTCCCGACAGCTACATGCACGACGCGGTGGTGTGGGTGACGATGCACGAGGTCGGTCACACGCTCGGCCTGCGCCACAACTTCCGCGGCAGCACGGCCACGCCGTACGACAAGCTGAACGACAAGGCCTGGGTCGAGGAGCACGGGATGTACACGTCGGTCATGGAGTATCCGACGCCCAACATCTCGCTCGACCGGACCAAGCAGGGCTACTACTACACCAGGGGCGCGGGCAGCGGCGATCTGTGGGTCATCCGCTACGGCTACACGCCCTCGGGCAAGACCGACCTCGCCGCGGACTACGAGTTCGCCCGGGCGATCGCCGACGAGAGCACGCGCCCCGGCCACGAGTACTCGACCGATGACGACACCTATCCCACCACGGCGCTCGACCCGCGGAGCAACATCTTCGACCTGGGCGACGACCCGCTGCGGTTCGCGACCGAGCGCACGACCTATATCGCGGGGCTGTGGACGAGCGGCCAACTCGAGGAGCGCATCGTCGGCCCCTCGGGAGACTTCACCGCGCTTCGCCGGGCGATGGACACGCTGCTCGGCCAGTACACGAGCGCGCTCGGCTTGGCGGTGAAGTACGTGGGCGGACAGTTCAGCACCCGAGTGCACCGCGGGCAGCCGGGGGCCGTCGAGCCCCTGACGCCGGTGGCCGCGGCCAGGCAGCGCGAAGCGCTCGACTTCCTGGCGCGGCGCGCGTTCGCGGCCGACGCCTTCACGATCTCGCCAGTGCTGCTGAACCGGCTGGCGCCGGATCGCTGGGCGCACTGGGGCATGGCCGGAGCGTTCGGACAGGGGAACCCGCGCCTCGACTATGACCTCGGCGACAAGGTGCTCGCCATCCAGAGCGCGCTCGTGAGCGGGCTGCTCCAGCCCGCGCTGCTGGCGCGCCTGCGCGAGGCCGAGTCCCGCGGTCCGGCCGCATTCCGTCTGGCCGACCACTTCGACCGCATGACGCGGATCCTGTGGGGTGAGGTGGGTGGCACATCGCCGGTGGCTCTCAAGGCGCTGGAGGGACCGAGCACCCGGCGCGACGTGCAGCGCGCCTATGTGGACCGGCTGGCGTCGCTGGTCGTCTCGCCGCCGGGCGGCACGCCTGACGACGCGCGTGCGCTGGCGCGGTTGCAGCTCGTGCGCATCGACGCACGGGCGGCGCGGACGCTGGCCGGCGAGGCGCCGGTCGGGGACTACGTGCGGGCGCATCTGCTCGAGACCCGGGCGCGGATCAAGCGTGCGGTCGAGGCAGGGCGCGAAGCGGATGCAGCTTCGGGGTCGCGAACGGCGGGGCCGGTCGGGGCGCCGTAAGAACACCGGGATCGGGGGCGGCGGCCGGATGGGACCGCCTCCGGGAGACCGCCGGGGCGCCGCCTCGTGCGCCCGGCGTGTTCGTGGCCTCGTCGGTGTCGGGGTATGCCGCGCCGGTCAGCGACGTGTCGCGTGGGGCCCAACGCCTCGCTAGGGTGGATGCGCCGAACCGTCAGCCGTCCCGTGGGACGGCCGCCCGGGCCGCCAGGCTCGATACTCACCCGTCCGAGGAGTCCGCTCATGCGTCACCGACCGCTGCTCCCCAAGGTCGCAGCGCTACTCGCGCTCATGGCCACCCTGATATTCGCGTCGCCCGCGCTCGCCGCGGACAAGCCGCCCGCCGGCAAGTCCGGGGGTGCTTCCGCCGACGATAAGGTCAAGCCCTACGGGGACTGGAAGAAGCTGATCAAGGATGCCGAGGTCAAGAAGGGGTTCTTCACGCTCTACACCAAGCGCGAGAATCTCTATCTCGAGCTCGCGCCCGACCAGCTCGACAAGCCGGTGCTCGGCATCTTCAGCCTCGCGCGCGGCATCGGCATGAACGGCGTGCTCGGCGGGCTGCCGGTCAACGACCGGCTGCTCGAGTTCCATCGCTCGGGTGATCGCGTGTTGGTGATCGAGAAGAACACCCGATTCACCGCCCCATCGGGCAGCCCGATCGAGAAGGCGCGCGACCTGTCGATGGGCCACTCGGTCATCGCCTCGCTCAAGGTCGAGAGCGTGCACGACTCGTCCAAGGCGGTGCTGGTGGATCTGGCGCCGTTCCTGGTGAGCGATCTTCCCGACATCGGCGAGTGGATGCGCGGCGCCTTCTCCGGCAAGGGGGTGAAGTTCGACAAGGACCGCTCGGCGCTCAGCAGCGTCAAGAGTTTCCCCGAGAACGTCGAGATCGAAGCGTTGCTGACCTATTCACCCAACGACCGGCAGAACTTCGGGCTCGCGACCGTGCCCGACGACCGCTATATCCCGGTCACGATCCACTACTCGTTCTCGAAGCTGCCCGAGAAGCCGATGCTGCCCCGGCTGGCGGACGACCGGACCGGCTACTTCCTCACCGTCATGAAGGACTTCAGCCGCGACACGAAGGAGCACTTCTTCGTGCGCTACGCCAACCGCTGGCGGCTGGAGAAGAAGGACCCGACCGCCGCGCTCTCGGAGCCGGTCAAGCCGATCGTGTACTACATCGACCACACCGTGCCCGAGCGGTACCGCGGCTACGTGCGCCAGGGCATCGAGCGCTGGCAGAAGGCGTACGAGGCGGCCGGGTTCAAGAACGCCATCATCGCCAGGGACGCGCCGAACGATCCGGAGTGGGACCCCGAAGACGTGCGCTACAGCACCATCCGGTGGATCACATCGTCGCCGCCCTCGTTCGGGGCGATCGGACCGTCGCGCGTGGACCCGCGCACCGGCGAGATCCTGGACGCCGACATCCTGTTCGAGGCGTCCATCGTCCAGCGCCGGTGGCGCATCCATCAGACGCTGATGGGCAACGCCACCACGGGCACCGGGTCGTCCTCGCCGGTCGCCGCCTGGCCGGGCGCGGATCCCGACCACCGCTGCGAGCTGCAGGCGGGCATGGCGGGCGGCGGGGCCCTGGCGCAGCTCGCGATGGCCCTCGACAACGTCGCGACGCCGATGACCGACGCCAGGTGGGAGCAATACATCGGGGACATGCTGATCCACACCACGATGCACGAGGTGGGTCACACGCTCGGGCTGCGGCACAACTTCCGCTCGAGCATGGCGACGCCGATGTCGAAACTCCACGACAAGGCGTGGACCGCCCAGAACGGCCTGGTCGCTTCGGTGATGGACTACGCCACGCCCAACATCGACTACGCCGCCACGCAGCAGGGCGAGTACTACAGCGTCTGGCCGGGAACGGCGGACGCGTGGATGATCCGCTACGGATACGCGCCGTCCGGGGCGGGCGACGTGGACGCCGACTACGAGTTCGCGCGCAGGATCGCCGATGAGTCGGAGAAGCCCGGGAACGAGTACTCGACGGACGAGGACACCAATGGTCCGTTCGCGCTCGATCCCCGGACCAACCACTGGGACCTGGGAGACGACCCGCTGGCATTCGCCCGCGAGCGCGCCTCGTGGATCTCCGGTGTGTGGAAGAACCCGAATCTCGAGGAGAAGGTGCTGGGCCAGAGCGGCGAGTACCCCGTCCTGCGGCGTGCCGTGGACGGGCTGTTCGAGCAGTACGGGATCGCGCTCAACCTGGCGGTGAAGTGGGTCGGCGGACAGTTCAGCTCGCGCAGCCACCGCGGCCAGCCGGGCGCCGTGGTGGCGTTGCAGCCGGTGCCGGCGGTGAAGCAGCGCGAGGCGCTCGACTTCATCGCCGCGCGCGGGTTCGCGGTCAACGCCTTCAGCGTGGACCGGGGCCTGCTCAACAAACTGGGCCCCGATCGCTGGTCGCACTGGGGGGTGGGCGAGCAGTTCGGGATCTTCACGGGACCGCGGCTCGACTACAACTTCAACGACAAGGCGCTGGCGATCCAGACCGGTCTGCTCGAGACGCTCACCGCGCCGATGATGCTGGCGCGGGTGCGCGAGGCCGAGTCACGGTCGGCCGAGCCGTATCGCATGTCGGAGCACCTGGACCGCCTCACCCGCGCGATCTGGGGCGAGGTGGGCGGCGCCTCGGCGCCGGCCCTGAAGGCGCTGGATGGTCCCGGCACGCGGCGCGAGCTGCAACGGGCGTACGTGGACCGGCTGGCGGGGCTGATGGTGGCGCCGCCCCCGGGCACGCCGGACGACGCGCGCGCGCTGGCGCGGCTCCAGCTGACGCGGATCGATGGGCGGGCGTCGCGGACGCTGGCCGGCGAGCTGCCGCTGGGCGACTACACGCGGGCGCATCTCATGGAGAGCCGGGCGCGCATCAAGCGGGCGCTCGAGGCCGGGCGCGAGGCAGATGCTGCGGCGGCGCCGCGGGTGGGCTCGGCGATCGCGCAGCCTTAGCGCCGGAGAGAACACCGATATCGGGGGGCGGCGGCCGGATGGGACCGCCTCCGGGAGACCGGTGGGGCGGCGCCATCCAGGCGCCGCCTCACCTCGTTCCTCGGCTCGCTCCACCATCCTGGCTGCGCGAGCCTGCGCAGTCTCCCTGCGGCGGTCCCATCCGGCCGCCGCCGCGTTGGATTCCGGCCTCGAGCCACGCCAGCGGTTTTCCCCTTGTCAGGTTGCGTGCCATCGACCGTTTCCGGCACAATGCTTGGCCGCATCGCGTGTGGGGCCTGCCTGGCGGGCGCCGCGAATCCCCGAGGCTGACCCTTCTTCGCAGGAGTCCATAGTGATCGCGGCCACCCAGCTCAAAGTCGGCATGGTCATCATGCATAACGGCAAGCCCCACCGGGTCACGAACGTGCTCCACGTGACGCCCGGGAACTGGCGAGGGATGGTGCAGACGCGGCTCGTCAACATCGAGTCGGGCTCCAATGCCGAGCACCGGTTCCGTTCCGAGGACAAGGTCGTGAAGGCGAACATGGAGCAGCACGCGCTCCAGTTCAGCTACCGCGCCGGCGATGCGTTCAACTTCATGAACACCGAGAGCTACGAGATGGTGGATCTCTCCGCCGAAGTGCTCGGGGACGCGGTGAACTACCTGGTCGAGGGCATGATGCTCGACGCCGACTACTTCGATGGGCGCGTCGTGGGGGTCGAGGTGCCGATGTTCGTCGAGCTCAACGTCAAGGAGACGACGCCGAACATCAAGGGCGCCGCGGTGCAGAACACCTCGAAGCCCGCGATCCTCGAGACCGGCTACGAGATCAAGGTGCCGCCCTACATCGAGAGCGGCAACCGCGTGAAGATCGACACCCGCACCGGCGAGTTCGTCGAGCGGGTGTGATCCCCGGCGCGCCGGCGCGCGCCGCCGTCACCGGGGCCGCGCTGCCGTCCCCGTCGAGTCGATGAACCGGAATGTCGCGATCCGGAATCCCGACTCCGGCAGCGTTTCATCCGCCTCCATGCGCACACGCGGATCGGCGGACAGCCGTGCGAACGTCTCGCGATCGACCCGGGTCTCCTGCCAGTACTCCTCCGTGGCCCCCGCGAAGGGCGCCGCCGACACCGCGGCGATGATCGGGCGCCCTGCGAGCCTCAATCCTTCGATGCGTCCGACGAGCGTGCTCTCCGGCGAACCGGACGGGAGCCAGGTCGCGGGCTGCGGCACCCGAGTCTCGGCGAGACCGGGGTCCGTGAGCAGGGCATGCCACCGGACGAGCGCCGGGCTCATGCCGTTCCAGTGCCCGAGCAGCCAGGGCCGTGAATCCGACTTCCTCGCCTGAGCGAGCACCCGGTCCACGACCGGGCCGATCGCCGCGGGTGTGTTGAAGGCGCGATGGGCGGCGAGCGTCGTCTCGAACGGCGGCGCGGCGACCACGGCGGCGGTCAGCAGGGCCACGAGGGCGATCGCCCACGACGGCTCGCGAATCCACCCCGGCATCCGCCGTCCGCTCAGCACCGCGTCCAGGAGCGCGACCGCCTGCTTTGCGCCAAGCAGCCAGACGAGCGGCGCGACCGTGAACAGGAAGCGGGGCTGGCGATAGGGGTGGAGCGCCGTGGCGATGAGACCCACCCAGAACGCGAGCGCGATCAGCGTGCCGGGATCCCGCCCCGGAGCACGCCCCGAAGCTCGCCGAACCGGGGGGAGCATCGCGAGCGCGAGCACGACCCAGCCCACGAGAGGGGCCGGCGAATAGTCGCTGACGAACACGCGCGGGTAATAGAGCAGGGTATCGATCGACCACAGCGGCTGGCCCGAGTCGCGATTCACGACGAAGCCGACCAGCGTCCTGACGCGATTGGGATAGGGGAACAGGAACCAGATCGCGAGCGGCAGCGCCACGGTCGCGACGAGGATCCGGTGTCGCGGGGAGAGCCTTTGCCACACCGCGGAGAAACCGCCCGCACGGCGCACACGCAGGACGCCCCAGCCGAGCAACACGAGGAAGAGCGCGTAAAGCGGGTTTCCAGGCGAGCGCGCCGAGATGCGAGCGCCGAAAAGCTCGATCACGCCGCCCCCCGTCACCTGGATCCCGGCGATGACGAGCAGGGATACCAGCATGATGATGGGGAAAGGCCGCAGCCAGGCCCGGGAGCGAATGAACCCCAGGGCGCGCCCGATCACCAGGGAACGGCCGGACGCCGGCGACGCCAGCCACTCGTGCATCGCGAGCGGGATCAGCCACAGCAGACCGTAGTTGTACTTGGTGAGGAAGAGCGCCGTCGTGCTGACGCCCGCCGCGATGAGGAGCCCCCTCGGCGCGGGCTCTCGGCACGCGCGGATGTGGAGGCACGCCGTGAGCGCGAGCAGGCACGCACCCGGCATCTCGAGCATGCACACCGTGCCGAAGAAGCGAGGGAACGGGGCGATGAGCGCCAGCACCGCGGCGGCGGCGCCCACCCACGCCCCCCGCGTCGGGTGGAGGCGCAGTCCGGCCAGATACAGCCACACGACCATGGCGGCGAACAGCACGCTGCTCAGACGCGCCGTCACGGCGTAGTCGTTGCCGAAGGCGAGCACCCATGGAGCCAGCATGAGCGAGTGGATGAAGGGCCACATCACCTGGCGATTGATCCCCAGCACGAAGCCGAGGAGGTCCCCGTGCCGCAGCGCCTCGGCGAGCGTCACGCCGGCGAGACCGTGCTCGGCGGGGTCCCACATGGGGAGGCCACGGCCGATGCCCGGGATGCGGGAGAGTTCGATGCCGGCCGCGATCGCCAGGGCTCCGACCGCGAGCAGCACGGCCACAGTCATCGCGCTGGCGCGCGGGTGGGTCAGGGCACGCCCTCCGGCTCCTCGGGGATCACCAGCCAGCAGACGATGTAGGCCAGCAGTCCCATCCCCGCCGCCAGGAGGAGGACCACCCAGATCACACGCGGGATCACGGGATCCATCCCGAAGTAGGCGGCGAGGCCGCCGCACACCCCCGCGATCTTGCGATCGCGTCGCGATCGATACAGGCGTTTCATCGAGCCCTCCGTGTCGCGAGTCCTACGCCTTCAGCAGTTCGAAGATCTCCTTGTTCGTCTTGATCTTGGTCAGGAGCTCGAGCAGCTTGGTCATGGCTTCGATCGGATGGAGGCCCGCCAGACCGCGGCGCAGCAGGTGCATGCGCTGCACGACCTCGGGCGGATAGAGCTTCTCCTCCTTGCGCGTGCCGCTCTTGGCGATGTCGATCGCCGGGTAGATGCGCTTCTCGGCCAGCTCGCGCGAAAGGAAGATCTCACTGTTCCCGGTGCCCTTGAACTCCTCGAAGATGACCTGGTCCATGCGCGAGCCGGTGTCCACCAGCGCCGTCCCGATGATCGTCAGCGATCCGCCGTCCTCGATCTTGCGGGCGGCGCCGAAGATCTGACGCGGCGACTGCATGGCGTTCGAGTCGAGCCCGCCCGACATCGTGCGCCCGCTGCCCTCGAAGCCGGCGTTGTAGGCGCGCGCGAGCCGCGTGATCGAGTCGAGCAGGAGCACGACGTCCTTCCCCTCGAGCACCTGGGCCGCGACGACCTCCATCGCGTGCTCGGCGGTCTCGATGTGCTCGGCGACGCTCATGTCGCTCGAGGCGGCAATGACCTCGGCGGGCGTGTTGCGGCGGAAGTCCGTCACTTCCTCGGGGCGCTCGTCCACCAGCAGCGCGTACACGCCGACCTCCGGATGATTGTGCTTCACGGCGGCCGCGATGATCTGGAGGATGCGCGTCTTGCCGGCCTTGGGCGGCGAGACGATGAGGCAGCGCTGGCCGCGTCCGAGCGGGGCGATGAGATCGATGGCACGGCCGGTGATGCGATCCGCATACGGCGGGTCGCCCTGACCGGGTGGGATCTCGAGGATCAGCCGTTCGGTCGGGTCGAGGGCGACGCCCACCTGCTGCATGTCGCGCAGGATCTCGAGTCCGCGCCGGCGCTCCCCCGCGCCGTTGCCGCGCGAGTTCGTGCGGGTGCGCCGCCTCGGCGGACCGGCCGGCATGCGCACCGGGGCACCGCCTTCGGCGCCCTGGTTGTTGGAGTACGGCGCCGGCGCCATGTTGCTCGGCGGGCGATTGGTGCCACGCCGCCTGCGGCGACGGCCGGGCCGCGGCGGGCCCTGCTGAACGGATGGGCCGCCAGCGGGAGGGACTCCGCCCGGCTGGGGAGGTCGCGGACCACGGGGGCGGCGACGGCGTTGTCTCATGGATCATCCTTGGCCGGCAGCCGGACGGGCCGCCGAGGGTGGTGGGGCTGCGCGCCTGTTTCGACGCGCGGGTTCGAGGCGAGCGCGGGCGGCATGCGTGACGTGCGTCTCTGCTACGTCTCGTCTACCTGCCCGGGTGAATCACGCCCAGCCTTTGCTGCGATAGGCCGCTATGTCGCCGTCGCCGGCGAGCGCGGAGTGCCTGGGACCCTGGTCCCGGGCCGGCCCAACCGATGCATCAAGGGCCGTCCGCGGCGTTGCCGTTCCCGGTCGCGCTCGCCGGAATACGCACGGAGAGGGAGAAGCGGGAGCGGGGAGCCACCCCGAGGAGCGCGGCGGCCAGGTGCGAATCACTCCTGCATCCGGCGCTTGCGTCCTCCTCTTTGGAGGGGTGCGGCCACAGTATCGGCGAGTGCCGGAGGAAAGTCCAGTGTCATCCGGAGGCGGCCGAAACCCCGAGATCAGCGCGGGGATTCGCCGGGGCGCCACTCAACCTCGGGGACGCCCGCCTTGTGATTGCACCAACGCGCCATGACGAACAGCAGGTCGGCGAGTCGGTTGAGATAGTGGATCAGCAGCGGCTCGACCGTCGTCGTCTCGGCGAGCGCGACGACGCGCCGCTCGGCGCGCCGGCACACGGTGCGCGCGAGGTGGATCTGGGCCGCGAGAGTGTGCCCTGCCGGGAGGATGAAGTTCACCAGCGGCGGCAGGTCGGATTCCATCCGGTCGATGGTCTGTTCCAGTGCGGTGATGTCGCCGGGTGTGATGCGCTCGACTTTGGCGAGCGGCGCTGCCGACGTAGCCGCCAGCTCGGCGCCGAGCGAGAACAGCCGCGCCTGGATGGTGGCGAGGTTCGCCGTCACCCACCCGCCGGGATCCAGCGAACGCGCCACGCCAAGTGCGGCGTTCAGCTCGTCCACGCTCCCAAAGGCCTCCACCCGCGGCGCCGCTTTCGACACCCGCCCCGGCCCCAACAACCCCGTCGTCCCATCATCTCCGGTGCGCGTGTAGATCTTCATGGCCCGAAGATAGGACGCGCCCCAGGACCCGCACAAGCGGGCCCGGCACCGGAACCGTCATCGAATGACCGCTGCTCGTGTCGTGCGGGACTCGCGTCCCTCGGTCAAGCGGAGCAGATAGATGCCGGCCTTAAGCCGGACCCCGGGTTCGAGCCGGATCTCGTGACGCCCCGCACCCAGGGCGTCCAGCTTCCGCAGGGCAAGTCGCCGGCCCGAGATATCGAGCAGTTCGAGCCGTGCCCCGCCGGTCCCCGCGAGCGAGAAGCGGACCCATCCGTCGCCGCCATCCCACGGGTTGGGGCTCATGCCATCGAGGGCGAGCTCCAGTCGTCGAGGGGTCGCGGGTCCCGGGATGCCGGTGGCCGCACCGACCGTCACCGGGATGTCGTAGTTGACGCAGCGCCCGCTGCCCGCGTAGGTCTCGCAGTCCGCGCAATCGCACAGCTCGACCCGGATCGTCACCCGTGGATCAGCAAGCACCGCGGGGACCTCGAGCGAGATGTCGGGCGTGAAGACCGGGGCCGGCAGCGGGACGACCGTCGTGTCCCGACCCTCGGCGGTCCTTCCGAGCAACGCGAGGTTCCAGCGCAGTACCCTGGTCGCGGACGGACCCCCCGGCGGGCTCGACGGATCGTACGGATCCAGGTCGTCGGCCGGCAGGTGCAGGTCCAGCGAGCGGTTCGCGAACGCGTGGCCGGGCGCGGGGACGAAGGCCGCGTCCTCGAAGCAAAGGAACGGCGTCTGATTCACGAGGAAGGTGAGGATCTTGGGGCGCAGCGCGATCTGTTCGGGGGTGGCGGTGCCGCCGTCGACGGCCTGGACGATCACCCGCGGGTCAACGATGCGGTTGTCGCGCAGCCCGCCCGCGTCCTCCGCGCGCAGCCAGACGAACGCTTTCCCGGAGAGACCGAACGTGGCATACGCGCCGATGAATGGCGCGCTGAAGACGGATGCGATGTCGAAGTTCGGGAACATCCGGCTCTGGTTGGTGGAAGCCAGGAGTCCAGTCGGATCCAGCTCGACCACGCGGTTGAATCGGAAGCCGACCGGTGATCCGACGAGTCCGGCCGGCCGGACCGTCCAGGGCGGCCCGGCGTCGACGCACTCGGCGGTGTCCATGAGCGCTGGACTGCCCGGCCCCATGACCGGCTCGTAGGGGGAATCCATGTCGAATCCGCCGCCGTGGACCACGACCCAGGAGTTGAGATGAACGGTGTCCCCTTCCGAGCGCACGTAGAGCCGATCGCCGTAGATCTCGAAGAACGTGCGGCGCTCGGGACGCTCGCCGGGGCGTTTGGTCAGCGAATCGCAGCTCAAGAGGCTGCCCGTCAGGTTCGGCAGATCGTTCCAGTCGGCGATCGACAACGACCGGGGCGGTCCGGTCCAGCCGAAACGGGCGTCGAGCGTGGCGAGGTCGGGCCCCGCGAACCAGGTGTCGGGCGGATGCCCCACGCGGAAGTAGCGTTTCGTCTCACGCGTCCAGCCGTCGTGATCGACCACCTGAAGTGTGAAGACGGTGAC
>JBKJXJ010000520.1:0-4764 GCA_046716125.1 Candidatus Eiseniibacteriota bacterium | reverse complement strand
AGGAACAGCTCGCCGCGCTTGGGGAACCAGGGCGGGGCTTCGGCCGGCGCCGGGAAGTACTTGTCCATCGTCGAGTACGGGATGGCCCCGGCCTGGTCGAAGTTGTTGCCCATCATCCGGCCGCGGGCCTCGTATTCGCCGATCACGGTGAACGGGATGCCGTTCACGTGCACCTTCTGCCCGAGCCCGCTGGCGTCCTTGAACAGTGCTTCGCGCGTGTCCTTGCCGAGCACGATGACGTTGGCCTTGCGATTGACCTCTTCCTCGGTGAAGAAGCGGCCGCGCGAGAGTTCATTGCCGTGCGTCGTCAGGTACTCCTCGTTCGTGCCATAGAAGAACACCCCGCGCGCGACCTTGCCCTCGCGCGAAATGGTGACGTCCGACCACGGCCACTTGAACGGCGCGATCGCCTTGACCGCAGGCGCCCGCTCGAGGATCGCCTGCGCATCCTCCATGGTGAACGCCTTGCGCTTGCGCAGGCTGTCCGGGAAGTCGAATTGGATCCCGGGCCGGATGCGACGGATGTAGATCGTGTTGTTCCCAAGCGACTGGATGCTGTCCTTGAACGACTTTTGGAACCCGTTGATCAGCGACACCATGCCGATCACCGTCCCGACCCCGATGACGATGCCGAGCAGCGCGAGGATCGATCGCAGGCGGTTCGCGACCAGGGCACGCGTCGCCATTGCGAAGGTCTCGCGCAGCATGAAGAGGTTCATGGGTTACTCGTACCGCAGCGCGTCGATCGGGTCGAGTCGCGCCGCCCGCCAGGCGGGATAGGAACCGAAGAAGATGCCGATCATCGCCGACATCCCGATCCCGAGCCCGACCGCCGGCCAGCTCACCGCGGCCGGAAGCGGTGTGAGCGCCCCGGCCAGGAGCGCGAGTCCGATGCCGACCATAATGCCGATCAGTCCGCCGCTGAGCGAAAGGGTCGTGGATTCCACCAGGAACTGGGTGAGGATGTCCCGCCGCTTGGCCCCCATCGCCTTGCGAATGCCGATCTCGCGGGTCCGCTCGGTGACCGAGACCAGCATGATGTTCATGATGACGATCCCGCCCACCAGCAGCGAGATGGCGGCCACGCCCACGGTCACGACGAAGATGCCGCCGGTGAGATTGCGGTAGAGCTCCATGACGTTCTCGGACGTCGTGATGCCGAAGTTGTCGGGCTGACCGGGCCGCAGGTGCCGCCGGCCGCGCAGGATGTTGCGCACCTCCTGCTGGGCGGTGGGCATCGAGGCCGCGTCGAGGCTCTTGATCGCGATCCCGAAGCTGCCGCGCTCCTGCTTGTACTTCTGAAAGGTCCGGATCGGGATGGCGGCGAAGCGGTCCTGGCTCTGCCCGAACATCTTCCCCTTGCTGGCGATCACGCCGACGATCTCGTAGTTCTCGGCGCCGAGCCGGATCTCGTGTCCCAGGGGATCGCGACGCGGAAACAGCTCCTCCGCCACCTCGGCGCCGATGACGCAGACGAGACGGCGGCGCTGGTCGTCGAGCTCGGTGAGATGCCGCCCGCTCGCGATGGCGAGATCGTCGATGACCTCGTAGCCCGCGCCGCGTCCGCGGACCGAAACCTGCCGGACTTCCCTTTCGCGGTAGCGCGCCAGCACGCGCGTATCCGCCTGCGCGACGACCATGGCCGCACTCGGGACGGAGCGCTTGAGTGCGTCCTCGTCGTCGAGCGTGATGGGGGGGTTGTCCTTGACCAGGTCCCACGCCTCCTGGCTGGTCACGAAACCGTACGGGTCCACCCAGAACACGTTGGCTCCGGCGTTCAGGAGCTTGTCCGAGACGAAGCGGTTGAGCCCCTCGACGAACGACAGCACGGTGATCACCGACATGACGCCGATGATGGTTCCGAGCAGCGTCAGCATCGAGCGCATCTTGTTCGCCCGCAGTGCCGCCAGGGCGATCCCGGCACTTTCGCGAAGGTTCACGGTCGCTCCTCCACCAGAGGTCTCCCGAGGGACGCCCCGTCGGCTCTCATCGAGGCCCCTCGAACGTCATCGGGGGACGTCATCGACCCGCGCCGGTCATCTCCCGTGCGGTCTGCTGGATATCGCTCTCGATCTTGCCGTCGCGCATGCGCACGACCCGCCGCGCGTGTGCGGCGATGTCGGCTTCGTGCGTCACGAGGATGACGGTGTTGCCCTGCTCCCAGATCCGCTTGAACGCCGCCATGATCTCGTCGCCCGTGTGGGTATCGAGATTCCCGGTCGGCTCGTCGGCGAGGATGATGCTCGGCTTGTTGACCAGCGCACGGGCGATCGCCACCCGCTGGCGCTGCCCGCCGGAAAGCTCGTTGGGCTTGTGCTTGATGCGGTCGGTCAATCCCACCAGCTCGATCGCCTCGCGCGCCCGGCGGCGCCGCTCCTCGTGCCGGATGCCGGCGTAGACCAGCGGCAGCTCGACGTTGTGCAGAACGTCCGCCCGCGAGAGGAGGTTGAACGTCTGGAAGACGAACCCGATCTCCTGGTTGCGGATGCGGGCGAGCTCGTCGTCGGACATCTTCCCGATCTCGTGGTCCTTGAGACGATAGGAGCCGCCGGACGGGGTGTCGAGACACCCGATGATGTTCATCAGCGTGGACTTGCCCGAGCCCGACGGACCCATGATCGCGACGTACTCGTTCTGTTCGATGTCGAGGTCCACGCCGTTCAGCGCATGGACCTTCTCGGAGCCCACCTGGTAGACGCGATGCAGGTCACGGATGCCGATAAGCATGGATCAGCCCTTCTTCTTCCCGCCGGCCGACTCGCGCTTCACCTTCGCGCCCGGCTTGAGCTCGCGCAGGGCCTTGTAGGGGCCCGAGACCACGACATCGCCTTCCTTCACGTCTCCGGTGATCTCGATCATGGTCTCGCTCGCGATCCCGGCCTTGACCGGCACGAACGTCGCCACGTCGTTCTTGACCACGAAGATCCCGGTGATCTCGTTCTCCTTGCGTCCGACGGTGTCGTCTTCGGCGGCGTTCGCGTCCGACCGCCGGGCCTTGCGCTCACCGGGCTTCCTGGCGGCACGCTCGAGCTCGCGATCGGTGCGCACGACGACCGCCTGGATCGGCACCGCACGCGCCTTGGCATGGGTGCCGGTGTCGATCTCGACGTCGGCGGTCATCCCGGGGCGCACCTCGGGGACGGTCTCGTCGAACACGACCTGGACTTCGAAGTTCGTCTGGCCGTCACTCCCGCCGGTCACGCTGCGCTTGGCGGTGTTGCCGATCTCCATGACGGTCGCCGTGAAGGCGGTGTCGGGCAGCGCGTCCACGGTGATCTTGGCCTTCTGACCGAGCCGGATGTCCACGATGTCGGCTTCGTCCACGTCGGCCCGGACCAGCATGCGGGACAGGTCGGACACCGCGAGGATCTGGGTGCCCGGATTGTTCATCGTGCCGATCATCACGATCTCGCCCTGCTCGACGTTGAGCGCGCTCACCACGCCGTCGAACGGCGCGACGAAACGGCACTTGCTCAGGTTGTCCGCCGACGCCGACATCGCCGCCTCGGCACGCGCGATCTCCTCCTGGGCGGTCGCGCCCGCCGATCGCGCGGTTTCCACCGCGGCGGTGGCGCGATCCCACTCGGCCTGCGAGAGCAGCTTCTGCTCGAACAGCGACCGCTGACGGACGTAGTTGTCCTCGGCCACCTTGAGCGACGCGCGGGCATCGGCCAGGCGGGCCCGGGCCGAGGCGAGCGTCGCCCGCGTCTGGTTATAGGTCGCCCGGTACTGGGTGTCGTCCAACTGGAGCAGCAGCTGCCCCCGGCGGACCTGATCCCCCTCCTCGACCGCGAGGCGGATGACCTTGCCCGGGACGTCGGCGCTGATCTTGACCTGCGTCTTGGGCTCGATCTTGCCCGGGGCCTTGACGCGGGACGTCACGTCCTCGATCCGGACCTTGGCGAGTTGCACCGACTCCACCTTGCCACCGGACGAACGCGCCATGTTGGCGACGACCAGGGCGATCACCAGCACGCCGCCGATCCCGATCCAGATCCACTTCTTCTTCATCGGCCCCTCTCTGTTCCGCGCCGCGTCACTGCGACAGGCCGCGGACGCGGTTGATCTGCGCTTCGCCGACCCGGATGGCGGCGAGCGCCCTCACCAGATCGCTTTTGGCGGTCTCGAGCTGCACCTGGGCGTCGATCAATTCGAGGATTGTCGCCGAGCCCACGTTGTATTTCTCCTGCGTCAGCTTGAGGTTCTCCGTCGCGGATTCGAGCCCGCGCTGGGCGGCCACCTGACTCTCGGTGGCCTCCTGATACGAGAGGATGGCCTGCCGCACTTCGCTCGCCAGGTTCCGGCGCAGCGCGTCACGCAGCTCCTGGGCGTTGAGCAGCGTCGCCTTCGACGACGCGATCCTGGCGTCCACGGTGCCGAGGCTGAAGATGTCCCAGCGCACGGCGACCTGGGCGCGCAGGTCACGGTCCACGCTGGTCTCGCCCGACTCCTCGAGCCCGGTGCTCCGCTCGGTGTTCGTGAAGTTCGTCTTCTGCCTGAACGTCGCCGACCCGTTCGCCGTGACGTAGGGCAGTCGTCCGAGCCGCGCGGCGCCATGGCTGGCGCGCGCCTGGCCGAGCGATGCCTCCGCGGCGACCAGATCGGGGCGCTTCGAACTGGCCTCCGTCAGCAGGGCCGCTTCGTCGAAGGTCTGGATCTGCGCGGTGAGCAGCGTGTCCACGCTGCCCAGGCTCGCCTCCTCCACGCCGATCTGGCGCGCCAGCTCGATGCGCTGGACGATGACCGCATGCCGCGCCTGCAACA
>JBKJXJ010000519.1:0-2614 GCA_046716125.1 Candidatus Eiseniibacteriota bacterium | reverse complement strand
AGAACCCTGCGATCAATGGCGCCGGCGCGCGCCGCGCGGCGAGGCCGCCGAGGAAGTCGGCCGTGCCCCAGAGGAGCGACGAGGCCGAGCCGATGACGTAGGCGGGATTCAACGCCGGGTCACAGCGCGCGCCACAGCTCTCCATCGCGCCCGGCGCGTCCCTCGCCCTCGAGCTTGATGAGATGCGCCAGGAGCGAGCGCTCGGCGTAAGGCCACAGTTCGTGCGGCGTGTCGGCGTAGGCGCGGGCGACCAGTGCCCGCAGATCTCGCGGCGTCACCTTGAGGGCCGCGAGCACCTGGGCTTCGCGCCGGCGGCGGTGCTCGATGAGACCCAGGATGCGGCGCTCGGCCGCCCCCTGCGGCGGACCGTGACCGGGAAACAGGGTCTCGACCGACTCGCCCAGCAGACGCTCGAGCGAGGCGACGTAGGCGGCCATGTCGCCCTCGGGCGGATCGATGATCACCGTGCCCCCACCGCCGGTGATGTGGTCGCCGGAGAGCAGTGAGCGCGTGCGCGGGTGGAAGAAGCACAGGTGGTCGCGCGCGTGGCCGGGGGTGTGGATCGCGCGCAGATTCCACGAGCCCTTCCCGGGCAGGAGCGGGATCCAGTCACCGTCCTTGAGCACGACGTCCACGCGCACATGCTTCGCGGCCTCGGCGTGTGCGGCGACCGGCACGCCGAGCCGCTTGCGCATGGTGGCGAGTCCGCCGATGTGGTCGGGATGATGGTGCGTGAGCAGGATCGTCGTCACGCGCCGGCCGTCCTGCTTGAGCGTCTCGATCAGCGTGATCAGCTCGTCCAGCTCGGCGGGCTCGCCGCTGCCGGGATCCACCAGCGCCATCTCGGACTCGCCGATGAGATAGGCGTTCGTGTGGGTCGCGGGCGGGAGCGGCCGCGTCTTCATGGGGTGGAGCACGATGCCCCACTTGAGCTCGATGCGGCGCACGGGCTGGCCGGAGCGCTTCGGCGCTTCGATCAGCCGCGCGGCGAGGTCGTCATCGCCCTCGGCCATGGCGATCAGGCTCCAGAGGATCGGTGCGGCGAACGTCTCCTCCCCCGCCTGCCAGCGCTCGAGCGCGACACGCGGACGGACCCAGGCGCCCTCGGCCAGCTCGCCGACGTGCACCGTGGCCTCCTGCCCGTCCGGGACGCGGGCGAGGAAGTAGTCGGTCTCGAAGCCGCGCGGGGCGAACGCGGGCGACACCCAGCGTCCGGCATAGGCGAGCGCGTCGCCGTCGAACCGCCAGCCGTGCTCGCGGGCGAGCGCGGTGAAGGTGGTCTCGCCCGCGAGCAGGCGCCGGCGCGCCGAGGCGAGGCGCTCGGGGGGACCGGCATCGGCCACGCCCACCAGGACCCCGGCCTCTTCGAACGCCTCGCGCAGCGCGCACGCCATCAGCTCGCGCCGGCCGGCATCCGGAGCGCGGTCGATCGGGAGCCCGGCGTCCTCGGGGTCCACCGTGCCGCCCACGAACGCCCGGAAGCCGGGCATGTAGCTCACCGCATCACTGCGCCGCACCCAATAGATTTCGAGCCCATCACCATGGCCGCGCACCAGCAGCACGACCGCCGAGGCGCGGGGGCCCCGGGCGGCGGGGGCGGCCTGCGAGGCCTGGGTTTCATGCGGTCGGGGCACGGCCGGCGAGTGTAACCGGTGGGGCACAGCGAGTCATTTGCCGGCGGCAGGTTCGGACGTTTGTACAATCTGCTCACCGTCGAGCGCACATTTCGTCGCGGACGTGTCACGGCGGTCCCGTAAGCTCAGTTTCGAGCGTAGTTCCGGGGTCCTGTTCGGGTGGCACGCGGGTTGCCTATCGTTCAATGCGGAAGTCGATGGGGGAAACGCGGTCCTGTTGGGCGTAGAGTCGAGGCAGGGCTTCGAGCGAGGCGCTCTCGAGATCGCGAGTCCGGATGTCCGCCGGTTGATGCCCCCCACGGCAATCGATTGGTGGACATCCAAAAACTTGAAAAGCTGCCACCTGACGGTTGACTGGCGCGGCCCCATGCTCCGTCAAGGCAGCAGGTGCAGGGCCCGAAAGGGCCCTGCACTACATAAGATGGGCGAGCCCCCTTAGGACGTGCCGGGCTTCAGCCCATGAAAGCGCCACTCGACCGGTGGGTCATACTCGCCGGTCAGGCGCTTTTGCGCGAAACTTGGGCGAGCGCCCGGCGCACCAGGCCCAACGCCTCGTCCAGCTCGGCGATGGTGACATCGAGCGGCGTGCGGAATCGCAGGCTCCGGGTGCCGCAGCCGAGGATGATGGCGCCCAGCTCGTACATCGCCTGTGCCACCGCGTCGCGCGTCGCGCCATCCGGAAGATCGATCGCGCACATGAGGCCGCGGCCGCGCGCGTTACTCACCAGCTCGGGTCGCTCGGCCTGGAGTCGCTCGAGCCCACGGCGCAGATGCTCGCCGGCCTTCGCGGCGTTCTCGACCAGCTTCTCCTCGGCCATGATCTCGAGGTAGCGTTGGCAGCGCACCATGTCGGTAAGGTTCCCGCCCCAGGTGGAGTTGATCCGGCTGCCGAGACGGAACACGTTCTCGGGCTCCTGGTCGAGTCGAGGGCCGGCCATCACGCCGCACACCTGTGTCTTCTTGCCGAACGCGACCAGATC
>JBKJXJ010000518.1:0-4868 GCA_046716125.1 Candidatus Eiseniibacteriota bacterium | reverse complement strand
CCCAGGGGGCGGTCGTTTTGGCCTGCGCGATCCGGCTCTCCAACGGCCGCTGGGCCGGGCCGGTCATGCGCATGGCCGAGGCGCTCTCGGCCTACCTGCCGTTCGGCATCGCAGCACTCGCGATCATGGCGATCGTGGGCGCCCGCACGTACCTGCCGTGGATCGATCACGTCGAACCGCGCCAGGCCCCGTACCTCAACTGGCCGTTCCTGGTCATCCGGACGCTGGCCGGCCAGGCGCTGCTCCTGTGGCTGACGCGCGACCTGGTGCGCACCTCGCTGCGCAGCGACGCCCACCTGCTCAAGGATCACGTCGCCCCCGAGCTCCGGCCCGACTACGAACGCCTGAGTGCCAACTGGCGCGGGGACGAGGCCGAGGCGGACTGGCAGCGCCACCGGCTCTCGCGGCGGGCGCCCGCGATCATCGTCACCTACGCCTTCGTCTACACCCTGCTGTGCTGGGACTTCGTCATGTCGCTCACGCCCGAGTGGGTGAGCACGCTGTTCGGTTGGTGGTTCTTCATGGCGGCGTTCCTGAGCGGGATCGCGATGACCGCACTGCTCGTCTCGCGCCTGCGCTCGCGCTACCAGCTCCACCGCTACATCACGCCGGCGCACCTCTGGGACACGGGCAAGATCGCCTTCGGCTTCAGCGTCTTCTGGGTCTACCAGTTCTGGTCCCAGTACCTGCCGATCTGGTACGCCAACATGCCGGAGGAGACCGGCTGGGTGTTCCTGCGCTTCGAGGCCCCGTGGCGGACGCTGGGCTTCACCGTGTTCACGTTCGTGTTCCTGCTGCCGTTCCTCGGGCTCATGAACATGTACACGAAGAAGAGCCCGTTCTGGCTCGGCCTGTTCTCGATCATCCTGCTGGTCGGCATCTGGATGGAGCGGCACATCCTGGTGATGCCGTCGCTCAATCCCGACTCGGTATGGATGGGCCTGCCCGAGATCGGGGTCGCGCTCGGATTCCTCGGGATGTTCGGCTGGCGGGTGCACAACTTCGTATCGAAGTACCCGATCGTGAAGGTCCCGGACGTCTTATCCGGCCATGGAGGGCACGGGCACTAGCGCGCGGTCCGACTCTTCCGCGTGCCCGCGCCCGGTCCCTCACGAGGAGGGGCCGGGCGATCGTATTCGTGCCGGGATGGTGGAACTGGCTAGACACAGGGCCCTTAAAAGGCCCTGGGGGAAACCCCGTGCAGGTTCGAATCCTGCTCCCGGCACCAGACGATCAACTCAGAGCGGCCGCCGCCAGACCCCGCCACCATTGGTCCCCGCGAACAAGCTCGTCCCGCTCACCGCCAAGGCATGGACATGCGTGCCCGGCAGCCCGTGGTTGACCGCCGTCCAGCTTTCCCCGTCGTCGGTCGAGCGATACACCCCGCCATTCAGTGTCCCGGCGAACAGGCTCGTCCCCACGGCCGTGAGGGCGAAGACATACGCGCTCGTCAGCCCGTTGTTGACTGCCGTCCAACTCGCCCCGTTGTCCGCCGAGCGATTCACCCCGCCACCATTGGTCCCCGCGAACAAGCTCGTTCCGCTCACCGCCAGGACATAGATCGTCGTGCTCGTGAGACCGTTGTTGACCGTGGTCCAGCTCGCCCCGTCGTCGGTCGAGCGATACACCCCGCCATCGTAGGTCCCCGCGAACAGGCTCGTCCCGCTCACCGCAAGGGCCCGGACAGATGTAGTCGTGAGCCCGTTGTTGACCGCGGTCCAGTTCGCTCCGTCGTCGGTCGAGCGATACACCCCGCCACCATTGGTCCCCGCGAACAGGCTCGTCCCGCTCACCGCCAGGTCGTTGACCGTCGGGCTCGTCAGCCCGTGGTTGACCGCCGTCCAGCTCGCCCCATGGTCAGTCGAGCGAAACACACCGGCATTGGTCCCCGCGAACAGGCTCGTTCCTCTCACGGCCAGGTCATTGACCGTCGGGCTCGCCAGCCCGCGATTGACTTCGGTCCAGCTCACCCCGTTGTCGGTCGAGCGATACACACCGCCCGCACGAGTTCCCGCGAACAAGGTCGTCCAGTTCTCCGCCAGGGAGAGGACATGCGTGCCAACCAGCCCGTGGTTAACCGCCGTCCAGTTTGCCCCGTTGTCCCTCGAGTAAAACACCCCGCCATCACGGGTCCCCGCGAACAGCCGCGTGCCGCCCAACGCCAGGGCGGAAACCGGCCCGCCCGTCAGCCCGCGGTTGGCCGCGGTCCAACTCGCCCCGTTGTCGGTCGAGCGAAACACCCCGCCGCTGGTCCCCGCAAACAGACTCGTTCCGCTCACGGCCAGGTCATTGACCGACGTGCTCGTCAGCCCGTGGTTGACCGGCGTCCAGCTCGCCCCGTTGTCGGTCGAGCGGTACACCCCGCCTTCACGGGTCCCGGCGAACAGGCTTGCCCCGCTCACGGCCAGGGTAAGGACAGATGGGCTCGCGAGCCCGGCGTTGACCGCCGTCCAGCTCGCCCCGTTGTCAGTCGAGCGATACACGCCGCGATCATCGATTCCCGCGAACAGACTCGTCCCGCTCAACGCCAGGGTCCGCACCGACAATCTTGGCAGCCCGTTGCTGATCGCCGTCCAGCTCGCCCCCTGGTCGGTCGAGCGATACACCCCGGCATCGGTCCCCGCGAACAGGCTCGTCCCGCTCGCCACCAGGGTCCATACCGGCCAATTCGTCATCCCCTGATTGACCGCGATCCAGCTCGCCCCGTTGTCGGTCGAGCGAAACACCCCTTCACCATTGGTCCCTGCGAACAGGCTCGTCCCGCTCACCGCCAAGACAAGAACCGTCGGGCTCGTCAGCCCGTTGTTGACTGCAGTCCAGCTCGCCCCGTGGTTGGTCGAGCGATAGACGCCGCCTTCGGACGCCGCGAATACAGTCGTCCCGCTCACCGCCAGGCTGAGGATGAATCCACCAACCGGCCCCGAGGTTTGGACCCACGCGTTGGAGTGGCCCGGGAACGGCCCCGTTACCTTGGCGCTCCCACCGCATCCGACCGAGCTCGCGACCGACAGCAGCACCAACACGATCGCCGTCCGACTCATGACCGAGGCTCCCTTCAGCCGGAGATCTCCCCGCCGCGGCGTGGGAGAACGCCTTCGCGCCGTGCATGACGGCATTCGGTCCCGGCGGGGAGCGCTCAGGCACCGTGCACTCTGCGGCCCTCCATCTACGGTCAAATATCCCACCTCACGCGGCTTCGGGGGAGCCCAAAATGGTCTTGGCCGCGGCCCATGCTCTCTCCGCGATGGCGGCCGTGCCGTCGCCCTGGCTGTCGGCGACCCGCCGCCCGACTTGCTGAACCTGCGACCCGTCGCCCGCGGGCCAAGGCGAAGTCGCTTCGCAAGTTGGTGGGTCTTGACCCGGACCCGGATGTCCCGCTCTCGCGGACACTTCAACGCCACGCTGGGCTATCATGCACCGGATGGCAGCCACCCCCACACTCTCCGAACGCCCCGCGACCGTCTCCCCGCTCCGCGCCCCGGGGGCCATCTTGCTCGTCTCGTGTTACGAGCTGGGTCACCAGCCGCTCGGGATCGCCTCGCCCGCGGCGTTCCTGCGCCGGGCGGGGTTCGACCCTACGGCGCTCGATCTGTCCGTCGAAGGAATCGACGCCGGGAAGGTCGCGCGCGCCCGCCTGATCTGTGTCTCGGTGCCGATGCATACGGCCCTGCGTCTCGGCGTGCGCGCGGTGGCCGCGATCCGCGAGCTGAACCCCGCCGCCCACGTCTGCTTCCACGGCCTCTATGCCGCGCTCAATGCGGAGTGGCTGCTCGAGCACGGCGCCGACTCGGCGATCGGCGGCGAGACCGAGGCGGCGATCGTGGAGCTGGCGGAAGCGCTGGAGGCGGGCCGCGCCGTGACCGCCGCGGGGGTCAACCTGCGCGGCCGCACGGCGGCTCCAACCCTCGAGCGTCTCGACTTCCCGCCGCACGTTCGCGACCTGATGCCGCCGCTCGCCCGGTACGCGCGCCTCGAGCGCGACGGGACGCACGGTCTCGTGGGCTACGTCGAGGCGAGCCGCGGCTGCCGGCACCTCTGTCTCCACTGCCCGATCCCACCGGTCTACCACGGACGCATCTTCGTCGTGCCGGTCGAGACGGTGTTGGCTGACATCGCCCGCCTGGTGAAGATGGGGGCCGCCCACATCACCTTCGGCGATCCCGACTTCCTGAACGCGCCCACTCACTCCATGCGCATCGCGCGCACCCTGCACGCCGGGTTCCCCGCGCTCACGTTCGACTTCACCGCCAAGGTGGAACACGTCCTCGAGCACCGCGCGCTCATCCCCGAGCTGGTCGCCAACGGCGCCCTGTTCATGGTCTCGGCGGTCGAGTCCCTCAGCGACACGGTACTCGCGAACCTCGCCAAGGGGCACACCAGGGCCGACGTGTTCGAGGCGCTGCGCATCGTGCGCGCGGCCGGGCTCACGCTGCGGCCCTCGCTGGTCGCGTTCACGCCGTGGACCACGCTCGCCGACTACCTCGACGTACTGGACGTGGTCGCGCGCGAGGACCTGATCGACCATCTCGATCCGGTCCAGTACACGATCCGCTTGCTGGTGCCGCCGGGCTCGCTCCTGCTCGAGCACGAGGCGATCCGCCCGCATCTGGGCGCGTTCGATCCGGCGGCGTTCGGCTACCGGTGGGATCATCCGGATCCGCGCATGGATGCCCTTTACCGCGCGGTCTCTGACCGTGTAGCGGCGGCGACTCAGGCGGGGGAGGACCCGCGGACGACGTTCGCGAAGATTCGAGCACTCGCGTTCGCGGCCGCCGGGCGGACGGAGGAGGCGTCGGCCGGCGCCGAGGACGCGGCAGCCCGGCGTCGCCGCGTCCCGAGGCTCACCGAGCCATGGTTCTGCTGAGCGG
>JBKJXJ010000517.1:0-8179 GCA_046716125.1 Candidatus Eiseniibacteriota bacterium | reverse complement strand
GCCGGGAGATGGTGATGCCCGGGGACAACGTGGACATGGAAGTGGAGTTGATCACGCCGATCGCGATGGAGGGCGGGCTGCGGTTCGCCATCCGCGAGGGCGGTCGCACCGTGGGTGCGGGCGTCGTTGGCGAGATCGTGGCGTAGGGAGCGGACATGCGTGACCAAGTGACTCTGGCGTGCAACGACTGCAAGCGCCGGAACTACATCACCAAGAAGAACAAGCGCCTGCATCCGGACCGCGTCGAGTTCAAGAAGTACTGCTCGACCTGCCGGAAGCACACGGCGCACAAAGAGACGAGGTAGCAGGGTGCGAAAAGGGCCGAGGACAAGCCGAGGAGGGAGCGAGGAGCGAGTCGTATCCTCTGGATACGTCGCAGCGACGAGCGACCGAGTCGGCGCAGTGATCGGCGCTTTTCGCAGCCTGATAGGCCAGTAGCTCAGCTGGTTAGAGCACCGGTCTCCAAAACCGGGGGTCGGGGGTTCGAATCCCTCCTGGCCTGCCATCTGATGGGCGGCGCGATCGAGATCGGCCCGATCAAGGCCCCGAACAAGGCCCCGATCAAGGCGATGCCCGCCGCGGGGCAGTGAGAGCACAAGCAGGGAGATCGATGGACAAGGACGAGGCGAAAAGCGGGTCGCTGGTGGCGCGCGCGAAGGATTTCGTCAAGGACGTGCGCGTCGAAGCGACCAAGGTGAGCTGGCCCACCCGTCTCGAGCTGCGGGATTCGACGCTGGTGGTGATCGTCACCGTATTCCTCGTGTCCGTGTTCCTGTTCATCATCGACCGGATTCTTCAGGCGGCTCTGGGTCTCTTGTTCCGCTGATAACGATGGGGAGCGGCATGTCGAAGAAGTGGTACGTGGTCCACACCTATTCCGGCCACGAGAACAAGGTGAAGACGAATCTCGAGAAGGCGATCCATGCGGCCGCGCTCGACGATCATTTCGGCCAGATCCTCGTGGCGACCGAGGATTTCGCCGAGATGAAGGACGGCAAGCGCAAGATCTCCAAGCGGAAGACCTTCCCGTCCTATGTCATGATCGAGATGGAACTGAACAACGAGACGCGCCATGTCGTACAGAATGTCCCGGGCGTTACGCGCTTCATCGGTTCGGGCCAGAGTGCGATCGCGCTCAAGGAGAACGAGGTTCGGCGCATCCTGGGCCAGATGGAGGCCACGAAGGCCAAGCCGGTTCCGAGTGTCGCGTTCAGGATCGGCGACCACGTTCGCGTGGTGGACGGGCCGTTCAGTGCGTTCTCGGGTGTGGTGGACGAGGTCAACAACGAGCGTGGCAAGGTCAAGGTCATGGTCAGCATCTTCGGCCGGGCCACGCCAGTCGAGCTGGACTTCCTTCAAGTTCAGCCGGTGTAAGGGGAGCGGCGACGATGGCGAAACCCATCCAGGCGATGGTGAAACTTCAGTGCAACGCCGGCAACGCGACCCCGGCACCACCGGTCGGTCCGGCGCTCGGCCAGCACGGCATCAACATCATGGAGTTCTGCAAGCAGTTCAACGCGCGCACGCAGCACCAGGCGGGGCTCGTGATCCCGGTCGTCATCACCGTGCACACCGACCGCTCATTCACGTTCATCACCAAGACGCCACCGGCGGCGATTCTTCTGAAGCGCGCGGCCGGGCTGGCCAAGGGTTCCGGCGTGCCGAACCGTAACAAGGTCGGCACCGTGACCCTCGCGCAGGTGCGGGAGATCGCAGAGATCAAGGCTCCCGACCTGAACTCGGCGACCGTCGAAGCGGCTGAACGGATGGTCAAGGGCACCGCTCGCAGCATGGGTATCGAGATCGCCAACTAGGAAGGAAAGGACCGTATGGTTCGCCTGGACAAGGAAGATGCGGAGCTGCTGTTGAAGGGGAAGACGCCGCGCGAGATCTACGAGATCGTGCGGGATCGGGTCTCCAAGGCCCCGGGCGGTACGATCAACGACTTCTCGGAGACGCTCGACTGGGTGGTAAAGGAAGGCTACGCCACCGAGGCCGAGTTGGACGCCGTCGAGGAAGCCGTCGAGGGCGAAAGCAGCTAGCGCGCACCGCGGCGTCCTTCGTTCCGGACGCCGAATCGGGTCGAACGGACCGGAGCGGGCGACGCGCGCCGCATGGCGCGGTCCCGCATTCCGTGAGCCGTTGTGATCGAACCTCGACCGCGTGGGAGTGACGGCCGTCGCCGGCACGCCGGAACCACGGGAGGACGCATGCAGCATGGCAAGAAGTACCGCGCCGCCGCCGAGCTGGCGGCCAAGGCCGGGCCGGTTCAGAACCTGGCCGAGGCGGTGAAGCTGGTCAAACAGACCGCGCGAGCGAAGTTCGACGAAACCATCGTCATCTCCTCCCACCTCGGTGTGGACCCCCGGCACTCCGACCAGCTGGTCCGGGGCACCGTCGTGCTCCCGCACGGCACGGGCCGGAGTCTCAGGGTGCTGGTGCTGTGCCGGGGCGACAAGATCAAGGAGGCCGAGGCCGCGGGCGCGGACTTCGTCGGCTCGGACGAGTACGTCAAGAAGATCCAGGACGGCTGGCTCGACGTCGACGCGATCGTCGCGACCCCGGATCTCATGGGCGAGGTCGGCAAGCTCGGGCGCGTGGTCGGGCCGCGCGGCCTGATGCCGAATCCGAAGAGCGGGACGGTCACCTTCGACGTCGCCAAGGCGGTCACCGAGCTCAAGGCCGGCAAGATCGAGTTCCGGGTCGACAAGGGCTCCAACGTGCACGCCCCGGTCGGCAAGGCGTCGTTCAGCGAAGAGAAGCTGCTCGAGAACATCGCGATGTTCCTGCGCGAGCTGGTGCGCGCGCGGCCTGCGGCGACCAAGGGCACCTACATCAAGAGCCTCACGATGAGCGCGACGATGGGGCCCGGCATCACCCTCGACCCGGCGGCCGTCACGGCCGACCTCGCCCACTAAGAAGGAGGACCGATGTCGACTCCGCAGAAGATCGAGATCCTCCGGGACACCCAGGAACGCATCCGTGGTGTCGAGGGGATCTACCTCGCGGACTTCAGCGGCATGAGCGTCGAGAAGCTCTCGATGCTGCGCAAGCTCTGCCGCGAGCAGCAGGTGCAGTTCCGGGTCATCAAGAACACCCTGCTCAAGCGGGCGTTCAACGACCGGGGCATCACCGAGCTCGACCCGTTCCTCGAGGGTCCGACCGGACTGGTTTTCAGCCCCGGGAACGAGGTGTCGCCGGCCAGGATCCTGGCCGAGTTCGCGAAGCAGCACGAGCGCCCGCGCATCAAGGCGGCGGTCGTGAACGGTCGCCTGTATGACGAGAAGGCGATCGCGATCCTCGCGACGTTGCCCAGCCGGGAAGTGCTGTTGTCGCAGGTCCTCAGCGTTTTCATCGCGCCGATGACCCAGTTCCTGGCCGCGATCGAGGCGACGTTGCGGCTGCCGGCCATCATGGCCGACGTGCTCGAGCGGGAGAAGTCGGCTCAAATGCAGAAGTCACCTGAACCGGAGACTACGTCGGAGGATGGCCCCCCAGTGATATCCGGCTGAGGCGCCGAGACCGGCTGACGCTGTTCACACGAGACCCAGGCAATATCAGAAGGAGACTTTCATCATGACCGCTGCCATCGACCAGGTGCTCGACCTTATCGGCAACATGACCGTGCTCGAGCTGTCGGAGCTGAAGAAGAAGTACGAGGACAAGTTCGGCGTCACCGCGGCCGCGCCCATGATGGCGATGCCGATGGGCGGCGGCGGCGGAGCCGCGGCCGTCGAGGAGCAGACCGAGTTCGACGTCGTGCTCACCGGCGCCGGCGACAAGAAGATCCAGGTCATCAAGGTGGTGCGCGAGATCACGGGTCTCGGCCTCAAGGAGGCCAAGGATCTCGTGGACGGCACGCCGAAGGCCGTCAAGGAGAAGGTGACCAAGGCGGAAGCGGCCGAGATGAAGGCCAAGCTCGAGGAGCAGGGCGCGAGCGTCGAGATCAAGTAGCACGCCGGCCGGGAGTCGTTGCACGGCCCCGGCGCCAGGCCGAAGCGCGATCGGGCGCGGGCGGCCCCCGCACCCTTGAGGTGCGGCGGGCGGCCCTGAGGGCGCGCGGTCCGCGGGAACGGCCGTTCGGCGCCGAAGGTCTCATGCTTCTTCATCGAGAAAGGCGGCACCCTTGAAGACTGCACGCCGGAAGGATCGGAAGAGCTTTTCGAAGATTGACCGCGAGTGGGATCTGCGTATCCCCAATCTGCTCGAGGTCCAGCTGAAGAGCTTCCGCGACTTCCTCCAGATGGACTTGGACCCCCTGCGACGCCGCAACGAGGGCCTGCAGGAGGTTTTCAGCGGGGTGTTCCCGATCAGTGACCCCCGTGAGCTGTTCGAGCTCCAGTTCGTCGCCTACGAGATCGGCGAGCCGAAGTACTCGATGGACGAGTGCGTCGAGCGCGACCTGTCGTTCTCGGCGCCGCTCAAGGCGCGCCTGCGTCTGGTGACCCGCGAAGAGGTGGATGGGGTCAAGCGCGACAAGGACGTCATCGAGCAGGAGGTCTACCTCGGCGAGCTGCCGCTCATCACCGACAGCGGCACGTTCATCATCAACGGCGCCGAGCGCGTCATCGTCTCGCAGCTGCACCGCTCGCCCGGCGTGTTCTTCGACGAGATGACGCACCCCAACGGCAAGCGCCTGTTCTCGGCCCGCATCATCCCGTATCGCGGCTCGTGGGTGGAGTTCAGCCTCGACGTCAACGACGTCATGCACGTCCACATCGATCGCAAGCGCAAGCTGCCGGTGAGCGTGCTGCTGCGCGCCCTGGGTTTCGTCAGCGATCGCGAGATCCTCGAGCTCTTCTACGAGAAGGAGATCCTCGAGGTGAAGGGCAAGAAGTCCGAGGGGGCGCTGGGCCGCGTGTGCGCCCAGGATCTGGTGGACGAGACCACCGGCGAGATCCTCCTCGAGGCCAACGACGAGATCAACGCCGAGAAGGTCGAGATCATCAAGAAGGCCGGGCTCAGCACGCTCGAGGTGTTCATCGTCCCGATGCACGACGAGGCGGACGTCATGCGCAACACCCTGCGCAAGGACTCCACGCACTCGCAGGAGGAGGCGCTGCACCGCATCTACAACCTCCTCCGCCCGGGCGAGCCGCCGCGCGCGGACTCGGCCCGCGAGATCCTCAACAAGCTGTTCTTCAACCCCAAGCGCTATGACCTGGCGCGGGTCGGCCGCTACAAGCTGAACCAGAAGCTGCCGCACGAGTACCTGCTGCCGCACCGTGATGTGCGCAAGCGGCTGGGGCTCGGGATCCCCGATCTCGCCCACGCGACGCTGTGCCGCGAGGACTTCATCGTCATCATCAAGTACCTGCTCATGCTGCGCACCGGTCTCGAGCTCGTGACCGACCGCGGACCGGAGCCCTCGGTGACCGACGACATCGATCATCTCGGCAACCGGCGCGTGCGCTCGGTGGGCGAGCTGCTCGCCAACCAGTTCAACATCGGACTGGCGCGGATGGCCCGCATCATCCGCGAGCGCATGTCGCTTCAGGATCAGGAGAACATCACGCCGACCGATCTGGTGAATTCGCGCACGATCTCGGCGGTCATCCAGAGCTTCTTCGGCTCCTCGCAGCTGTCGCAGTTCATGGACCAGACCAATCCGCTCGCCGAGCTGACCAACAAGCGCCGTCTCTCGGCGCTCGGACCGGGCGGGCTGACGCGCGATCGCGCCGGCTTCGAGGTGCGCGACGTCCATTACACCCACTACGGACGCATGTGTCCGATCGAGACGCCGGAAGGCCCGAACATCGGCCTCATCTCGTCGCTCTCGACCTACGCCCAGGTCAACGAGTTCGGGTTCCTCGAGACCCCGTACTTCCGGGTGCAGAACGGCATCGTGGACCGCAAGAAGCCGGAGTTCCTGGCCGCGGACGTCGAGGACCGGTCGCATATCGCGCCGGCGAACACGCCGTTCGACCCCAAGTCGGGCTCGCTCCAGGACGACCAGCTGTCGGTGCGGTTCCGCGGCGAGTATCCGTCGATCCTCAAGACCGAGGTCGAGTACATGGACGTGTCGCCGATCCAGCTGGTCTCGCCGGCGGCGGCGCTGATCCCGTTCCTCGAACACGACGACGCCAACCGCGCGCTGATGGGCTCCAACATGCAGCGCCAGGCGGTCCCGCTGCTCGCGACCGAGGCTCCGCTGGTCGGCACCGGCCTCGAGGACAAGGTGGCGCAGGATTCGGGCGCGCTGGTGCTGGCGCGGCGTTCGGGCGTGGTCGAGTTCGTCTCGGGCGAGATGATCGCGGTGCGCTACGAGCGCGATCCCGAGGACGTGCCGATCGACTACAGCGATCAGCCGAACCTCGACATGTACCGGCTCACCAAGTTCCGGCGCTCGAACCAGGACACGTGCCTCAACCAGCGTCCGGTGGTCGAGGAAGGCCAGAAGGTCAAGAAGGGCCAGGTCATCGCGGACGGTCCGGCGACCCGTGAGGGCGAGCTGGCGCTGGGTCGCAACGTGCTGTGCGCGTTCATGCCCTGGGGCGGCTACAACTTCGAGGACGCCATCCTGGTGAGCGAGCGGCTCATCAAGGACGACGTGTTCACCTCGATCCACATCGAGGAGTTCGAGCTGCAGGTGCGCGACACCAAGCGCGGGGTCGAGGAGATCACGCGCGAGATCCCGAACGTCTCCGAGGAAGCGGTCAAGAATCTCGACGAAGAGGGTGTCATCCGCATCGGCGCGCGGGTGCGCCAGGGCGACATCCTGGTCGGCAAGGTGACCCCGAAGGGCGAGCAGGAACTGTCTCCGGAAGAGCGCCTCCTCAAGGCGATCTTCGGCGACAAGGCCGGCGACGTCCGCGACGCCTCGCTCAAGGCGCCCCCCGGCATGGACGGGATCGTCATCGACATCAAGGTGTTCTCGCGCCGCGAGAAGGACGAGGGCACCAAGCTCCAGGAGAAGAAGAAGATCGACAAGCTCCGCCGCGAGAGCAAGAAGGAGCGCGAGCGGGTGGCCGACGTGCGGCTGGCCACGGTGTCGGAGATCCTGGGCGAGCAGCTGGTGAACGTGCTGCGCAGCGCCTCGAGCGGAGAGCCGCTGGCCCGCAAGGGCCGCAAGTTCTCGCGCGAGTTCCTGACCGAGATCGATCTCGACGATCTCGCCTGGGCGACCCCGGTCACCGATGACGCCAAGATCAACGAGCGTTTCTGGACGGCGATGGACGGCGCGCAGTCGGCGTTCACCCGCTGCGAGAAGGAGCTCGAGAAGGAGATCGAGAAGGTCACGCGCGGCGACGAACTGCCCCCCGGTGTGGTCAAGCTGGTCAAGGTCTACATCGCCAAGAAGCGCAAGCTCTCGGTGGGGGACAAGATGGCCGGCCGGCACGGCAACAAGGGCGTGGTCGCCAAGATCCTCGCCGAGGAGGACCTGCCGTACCTCCCGAACGGGAACCCGATCGAGATCGTCCTGAACCCGCTCGGCGTGCCGTCGCGCATGAACATCGGACAGGTGCTCGAGACCCATCTGGGCTGGGCCGCGCACGAGCTCGGCTACACCTGCGCGACGCCGGTATTCGCCGGCGCCACGGTGGACGAGATCAAGAGCGAGCTGCGCACGGCCGGACTGCCCGAGGACGGCAAGACCGTCCTGCACGACGGCCGCAGCGGCGACTCGTTCGATGAGCGCGTGTGCGTGGGCTACATCTACATGCTGAAGCTCAGCCATCTCGTGGACGACAAGATCCACGCCCGTTCGACCGGTCCGTACTCGCTCGTCACCCAGCAGCCGCTGGGCGGCAAGGCGCAGTTCGGCGGCCAGCGGTTCGGCGAGATGGAAGTGTGGGCGCTCGAAGCGTACGGGGCGGCCTACACGCTCCAGGAGCTGCTGACCGTCAAGAGCGACGACGTCTCAGGCCGCTCGCGGATCTACGAGGCCATCGTCAAGGGAGAGAACCCGCCCGAGCCGGGTGTGCCCGAGTCGTTCAACGTGCTGGTCAAGGAGCTCCAGAGCCTGTGCCTCGAGGTTCAATTCGAGGAAGCCTGATCTTCGATCGAGTGTTCGGCCCCGCGCGGGGAGTGCCGCCCGCGCGCCGGCATGATGTTTCTGCTGAGACCCGAAGGAGAACCTGATGATGCAGGAAACGGATCTGCAGTCGACGCTGAGCGTGGCCGCAGGGAAGCTCGGTTTGAGCCGGCTCGAGGAACACGAGCAGCGCCGGCGGGCCGC
>JBKJXJ010000516.1:0-3084 GCA_046716125.1 Candidatus Eiseniibacteriota bacterium | reverse complement strand
ATTAAGGGGGACATCGTTCTCAGAGTCGCGGGCCGCACGCGAGTTTCATTCGAACTAGCCCCCCATCGCTCAGTACAGATGCGGGGGTCCTTGAGGAGTTTTATTTTTTTTCTCGACGGTCGTGGGACATAGTGCGCGATTGTCGGCCAAGTGCAGAAGGGCCAGTCGATTGAACATCTCCATGACAGTTGGATCACACCGCGGGCGCGGGACGACGGGATGAATCCCATGTTCCCGGGCGCGCGTTTCGCAACCCGGGATTCGGGACGAGGGGGGTCCCAGACGTGAGCCAGGGCTATTTCCTCGCCATCGCCGGGAACATCGGGGTGGGCAAGACCGAGCTCACGAACCGCCTGAGCGCCGAGCTCGGCTGGCTCGCCTACTACGAGCCGGTCATCCACAATCCCTACCTCGACGACTTCTACGCGGACATGGCGCGCTGGAGCTTCCATCTGCAGATCTACTTCCTGAGCGAGCGGTTCAAGGCCCAGGTCCAGATCGGCGAGAGCCCGCTGCCGTTCATCCAGGACCGCACCATCTACGAGGACGCCGAGATCTTCGCCCGCACGCTCCACGCGCAGGGCTCGATGACCGACGTGGACCACGGGAACTACGCCTCGCTGTTCCGCATCCTGGTGTCGTTCCTGCGCCGGCCCGACCTCATCATCTATCTCAAGGCGAGTCCGGAGTCCCTCATGGGGCGGATCGCCCGCCGCGGTCGCGCCAGCGAGCAGGGCATCACCCTCGACTACATCACGCGGCTCAACCAGGCCTACGATGACTGGATGCGCCGGGCCCGGCTCGACGGCGAGGTGCTCGAGATCGACACCGACCGGGTTCCGCTCCAGGGCGAGACCGACGCCTTTCGCGGGCTGGTCGCCGACCTCAAGAAACGCTACCCGCGGCAGGCCGAGCTGAAGCTGGACGGATAGTCGCGGGCGGTCAGGCCCCGGCCTTCCCGGCCGCGGCCGCCAGTGCCGCGACACATCGGCCACAGAGTCCGGCGTGCGGGCCATCGCCCCGGACGTCGGGGCGATGGGTCCAGCAGCGTTCGCAGCGCAGGGACGCGGTGCGGGACACCGTGGCAACGGGCTCCTGCCCATCCGCCCCGGGACGGAACGAGAGCCCCGCCACGAGCAGGAAGCCGGCAAGTTCGTCCTGGTAGGGGGCGAGTCGATCCAGCCAGGCGCCGGGGACGGTCATCGTCACCTCCGCCTCGGCGGTGCCGGCGAGCACCTTGGAGGCCCGCAGCGGCTCGATCGCGCGGTTGGCGGTGTCCCGCACCGAGAGCAGGAACTCCCACTCCTCCTCCGCCCCGACCGGCGCGGGGCGTTCCGGCCACTCGCCGAGGTGGACGCTCTCGGCTTCGGCAGTCAGCCCCGGATGGCTCTGCCACACCTCCTCGGCCGTGAACGCGAGCAGCGGTGCCGCGGCCAGCGTGAAGTCGTGCATGGCCTGCCACAGGACGGTCTGCGCCGAGCGGCGCGCCGGATCGCCCGGGGCGAGGGTGTAGAGCCGATCCTTGGAGACGTCCAGGAACACCGCCGAGAGATCCACCGTGCACAGGTCCAGCAGTCCGTCGGCGACGCGATGGAACAGGAACTGCCGGTAGTCCTCGCGCAGGCGCTCGAGGCGCGTGGCCAGATGGCCGGCGAAGACGCGGTCCACCGCGGTCAGCGACTCGAACGGGAGGGCGTCGGCGGGGGTGAAGTCGGCCAGGTTGCCGAGCAGGAAGCGGAAGGTGTTCCTCACCTTCCGGTACGCCTCGGCGACCCGCTGAAGGATCTCGTCGCCGACACGCACATCGGTGCGCCAGTCGGTGGACAGCGCCCACCATCGCACGATGTCGGCTCCGTACTGGGCGATGATCTTCTCAGGCGAGACGACATTGCCGACCGATTTGTGCATGGCGCGGCCCGCGGCGTCCAGCACCCACCCGTGGGTGAGGACATCGGTGTAGGGCGCGCGGCCGGCGGTTCCGACGCCCACCATGAGCGACGAGTTGAACCAGCCGCGGTGCTGGTCCGGTCCCTCGAAGTAGAGGATGCGACCGCCCTCGGCGAGCGCCCGCGTCCAGGTCGCGCTCAGTTCCGGATGGGTGACCTGGACCGCGCGGTGGGTCGAGCCCGAGTCGAACCATACGTCCAGGATATCGCTCTCCTTGCGGAAGGGTCCGGGAGTCCCGCACCGCGGGCACTCGAAGCCTTCGGGCAGGAACCGCTCCACCGGAAGCTCGTACCAGGCGTCGGAGCCCTGCTCGCGCGTCAGCGCGGCGGCGCGTCCCATCACCCCGGCATCCAGCGATGCCTCGCCGCAGGCCTCGCAGTAGACGGCGGGGATGCCGACGCCCCACGAACGCTGCCGCGACAGGCACCAGTCGGGCCGCAGGCGCACGGCATCGCGGATGCGATTCCGGGAGGTGGGGGGTTCCCAGCGTACCGCGTCCTCGATCGCCGCCAGCGCCCGCTCGCGAGCCCCGAGGTGGTCGATCATCATGAACCACTGCCTGGTTGCGCGGAAGATGACCGGCTTGCGACAGCGCCAGCAGTGGGGATAGGCGTGGGTGAGGGTGGTGGCGGCGACCAGCCGGCCCTGCTTCCTCAATCGCTCGATGATCTCCTGGTTCAGCTCGGGGTCGATGACGCTGCGGCCCACGAACGGCTCGGCGCCTTCCATGAAGCGCCCCGCCTCGTCTACCGGGCACGCCACCTCGAGCCCGGCGCGCTGCCCGACGGTGAAGTCCTCCTTGCCGTGACCGGGAGCGGTGTGGACCATGCCGGTCCCGTCCTCCATGCTGACGAACGGTGTGCCGTCCACGATCGGGGAGTCGTTGCCCCAGGGGGCCTCGAACACCAGCCCCACGAGTTCCCGCCCCTTGATCGGGGTTCCCGCCGTGTAGGTCTTCCAGCCCGCCCGCTCGGCGACCACGGCGAGTCGCCGCGCGGCGAGCAGGAATCTCCGTCCGTCGCACTCGGCGACGACGTATTCGGCCGCCGGATCGACCATCAGGCCGCGGTTCGCGGGCAGGGTCCACGGGGTCGTGGTCCACGCGAGCGCCTCGGCGGGGCCGCCCAGCACGCTCTT
>JBKJXJ010000515.1:0-3462 GCA_046716125.1 Candidatus Eiseniibacteriota bacterium | reverse complement strand
GGGCTGGGCGTGGTGCCCGTTCTGCGGCGAAGCCTCGCAAACGGCGACCGGACGACTCTACGTGCAGGCCGGAGGCAAGTCCGACGAGTACCTGACGGTGTAGCCCGTCCGGCGGAAACCCTTCGCTCGCATCGACCCGCCACCGCTCAGGAAGGCGGCGTAGACGAGGCACGCGGTTTCCGCGTAGGTTTCCTCCGTGCCCGCGCTATACCTGGTTATCGTCTCGGCGCTGGTGGCGCTGATCGCCTACCGGACCTATGGCGCGTTCCTCGCCGCCCGGGTCGCCACGCTCGACGACCTGCGCCGCACCCCGGCCCACACCCAGCGCGACGGGCGCGACTACGTCCCCACCAACAAATGGGTGCTGTTCGGCCACCACTTCGCCGCGATCGCCGGCGCCGGGCCCTTGATCGGTCCGGTCCTGGCCGCCCAATTCGGCTACATGCCCGGGTTCCTGTGGCTGCTGGTGGGCTCGGTCATCGCCGGCGGCGTGCACGACATGGTCATCCTCACCGCCTCGGTGCGCAGCGGCGGACGCTCGCTCGCCAACATCGCCCGCGAGCAGGTAAGCCCCTTGACCGGGAGCGCCACGGCGATCGCCATCGTGTTCGTGATGACCGTGGCGCTCGCGGTCATGGCGCTGGTGGTGGTGAACTCGCTCAGCGACAGCTCGTGGGGCGTGTTCAGCATCGCCTGCACCATCCCGATCGCCCTCGGGATGGGCCTGTGGTCCTACCGGATCCGCCCCGGCTCGCTCAAGCCCGCGACCGTGGTCGGCGTCCTCCTGCTGCTGGTCGCGGTCGGCGCCGGCGCCTGGGTGCAGCAGTCGTCGTTCGCGGCGGCACTCCACCATCCGCGCCCGACCATCGGCTACGCCATCATGGTCTACGGGTTCATCGCTTCGGTCCTGCCGGTCTGGCTGCTCCTCTGTCCGCGCGACTATCTCTCGTCGTTCATGAAGATCGGCGCCGTACTGCTGCTCGCGGTCGGCGTCATCCTGGTCAACCCGGTGCTGCGGATGCCCGCCTTCACGCCTTACGTCTCGGGCGGCGGGCCGGTCATCCCCGGACCCCTCTTCCCGTTCGTGTTCATCACCATCGCCTGCGGGGCGATCTCGGGGTTCCACTCGCTCATCGCCTCGGGCACCACGCCCAAGATGATCGACCGCGAGCGCGATATCCTGCCCATCTCGTACGGCGCGATGGTCCTCGAGGGCTTCGTCGGCGTCATCGCGCTGATCGCCGCCTGCGCGCTTCACCCCGCCGACTACTACGCGATCAACACCCGTCCCGAGGTGTTCGCGACGCTCGGGATGACGGTCCAAAATCTAAAGTCGCTCGAAGCCCAGGTCGGAGAGACGCTGGCCGGACGCCCCGGAGGCGCGGTCTCGCTCGCGGTCGGCATGGCGCAGATCTTCGCCGCTCTACCCTTCATGCGCGGCCTCATGGCGTTCTGGTACCACTTCGCCATCATGTTCGAGGCGATGTTCGTCCTCACGCTCATCGACACCGGAACGCGCGTGACGCGCTACATGCTGCAGGAGGTGGGCGGCATGGCGGTCCCGGCGCTCAAGCGCTGGCACGGCGTCGCCCCTTCGGTGCTGTTCAGCGCGCTCGCGGTCGGGGCCTGGGGCTACTTCCTCCAGACCGGCACGGTCAGCACGCTCTGGCCCATGCTCGGCGTGGCGAACCAGCTGCTCGCGGCGTTCGCACTGGCGATCGGCACCTCGGTCCTCATCAACATGGGCAAGGCTCGCTACGTCTGGTGCACGCTGGTCCCGCTCGCCTTCATGTGCGTCAACACGTTCACCGCCGGCTGGATGAACCTGAGCGTCAACTATCTCGCCCCGCAGCTGCGCGAGGGATCGCCCGGGCTCTGGTCCGCGTTCCTCGCCGCACCCGTGCCGGCGCGGATCCAGACCGCGCTCACGCTCATCATCATGGCGCTGCTTGCCGTCGTCATGGTGGACAGCCTGCTGCGTTGGACCTCGGTGCTGCGCGGTCGTCGGAGGACGGTTCCGACCGCGGGCGAGGCGATCCCCGAACCCTCGGGACTGTGAGCGGATGGTGAAGCCCCGCACGCTCGTCGTCGCCCTCCTGATCGTCGCCGTGGCGGGGATGGCCTGGCGTTCGCAGCTCTGGACGGTGGCGCGTCCCGGCGATCGCCCCGAGGCGCTCCGCTTGCGAGCCGGAGTGGATCGCACCGCGGTCGCGATCGACGCCACGCTGCCCGCGGTCCCGATCGGCATGGTGCATCTCGAGAGCGGGCGCAGCGTGCTGCTCATCCATTACTGGGCCCCGTGGGAGCACGCCGGCAGGTCTCAGGTGGCGCTGCTCGACTCGCTCCGCCAGCTCCCCGAGATGCAGGGGCTCCGGGTCGCGGTCGTGTGCTTCGATCCGTTCCCCTCGGTGGCACGCTTCGTCGCCCGCCAGCGGCTCCGGCTCAACGTGCTGATCGACAGCCGCGCGGCGTTGCGCGCGGTGCTCCCGTGCCCGAGCGTGCCCTACACCTATGTGGTCGACGGCTCGGGCCGCCTCGCGGTGGCCCAGGCGGGCGAGGTGGACTGGTTCGCGGCGGGGACGCGCGCGGCGCTCGCGGCGCTGCTCGCCGAGCCGGCGACGCCGCCAGCGACCCCACGGCCGCGATCATGAGCGGGGGCTGGGTGGTCGCGCTGACCACGCTCATCGCCACGAACGTGTCCTACCGGATCGAGACAGTGGTGCCGTCGCAGATCCGAAACCAGGAGGGCGGGCCGCCTCACACTCACGGCACGGTGGCCGTTTCTGGCCGGGCGCGCGCCGGCTTCGTCGTCAACCTCACGCTGGCCCCGGGCCATCATCACCACGCCTACTGCGAGCCTGGATGGGTCGCCGACGTTCATCGAACCGTACGATCTATCAGGACAGTCTGCGGACGTGGCACCTGGTCTACGATCCCACGCTTCCGTGAGGGGGAATTCTACTGTGAGAATGGTGGAGCTGAACGGGATCGAACCGTCGACCTCCTGACTGCCAGTCAGGCGCTCTCCCAACTGAGCTACAGCCCCACTCAAGGCACGCCCGAGCGGAGCGGGCGGCGGCCCTGTATTACTAGCCGACTCCCGTGGGCCGGTCAAACGGACCGCCTTGCTCCGGGCCCGCATCGCCTCCCCTGCTACGGGCTCCCGCGCGAGGCCGGTGGCGGCCCCGCTGTGCCGCGGAGTCCCTGCTGCGTGAGGTCCCCGCCCGGCACCATTCGCCGCAGCTCGACGAGCATCTCGCGCACGCGGGCCGCATGGGCCGGGTCATTGATGCCCAGGGCGGTCGCGCGCTCGAGGGAGCGAATCGCCTGCGTATGCCGGCCACCGTCGGCCTGGATGATGCCCCACATCACCCAGGCGCGCTCGTCGTCCGGGGTCAGCGCCCGGGTCGCCAGCGCTTCGATCCACGCCTGAGGCACGTTGGGATCGCGGCTGAGCAGCAG
>JBKJXJ010000514.1:0-6024 GCA_046716125.1 Candidatus Eiseniibacteriota bacterium | reverse complement strand
GCGCGCGGCCGGGCGTGGCCGGGGTTCCTCGCCGGTGCGGCGCTCGCTCTGGCGCTCCTCAGCAAGGAAGTCGGGGTCACCCTGGTCGGCGTGCTCGCGGTGATGGCGTGGACGCGGGCACGGGCGCGCGGCGGCTCGCTGACGCGCGCGGCACTGTGGATCACACCCTACGCGGCGGTCACAATCGCCTACCTCGTCGGCCACGCCGTGTTCGCTCCCGATCCCGGGCTCATCGAGGCGCCCGAGCTCGCGCACCGCGCGGGGATGAGGGGAACCGCCTGGGCGCTGTTCCCCGGCTACCTCGCCTACCTGTGGCCGTGGTTCCCGCACTCGCCCGACCGGGCCGCTCCCGCGCTCGCCGCGAGCCCCGCGGTCGAGACCGCGATCGGGGCGGTCTGCGCGCTCGTGCTGCTCGCGCTGTTCGGCCGCTGGCTGTGGCGGGGCTCGCCGCGCGCAGTCCCGCTCGCACTCATCCTGTTTCCGCTCGTCCCGCCGCTCGTGCTCGCCTCGACGCGCGGCTATGGCCTTTACGGCGAGCGTCACATCTATGTCTCCTCGGCCGGGGTCGCATGGGCGTTCGCGCTCGCACTCTCCGCCCTCGCGGTTCGATGGGGCGGCGCGGGCGGGCGCTTCGCCGCCGCCGGCCTCGGCGTCGTGTTCCTGGCCGGGAGCGCGGTCGCGACGCTGCGGGCGCTCCCCGCCTACCGCGACGACGAGACCATGTACCGCGTCATGACCGAGCGCGAGCCCACGAATCCCATAGGATTTGCGGGGCTGGCGTCCAAGCTGACCGAACACGGGCGGCTCGACGAGGCGCTCCAGCTGCTCGATCGCGCCGAGCGCATCGACCCCGCGCTGCCGAGCATCCAGGTCGGACGGGCGCGAATCGCGACGCGCCGCGAGGACTGGGCCACGGTGCTCGCGGCCACCGGGCGGGCGCTGGCACTCGATCCCGAGCTCCAGGCCGCGCATCTGCTCAGGGCGTCGGCGCTGATGCGCCTGCGGCGGATGGACGAGGCGGGACGGACGCTCTCCCGGTTGCGCGAGCTATACCCAGGTCACCCCGAGGTCGGCACCGTCTGGGGTCAGTACCTGATCGCGACCGGGCGTGTCGCGGAGGCGCTGCCGGTGCTCGAGTCGGCCGTCGTGCTGCTGCCCGGTGAGCCCAGCCTGTGGGACGCGATCGGTGTGGCTTACGTCCGGCTCGGGCAGGCCGGCCGGGCGCGTGCCGCATTCGAACGCACCGTCGCCATCTCCCCCGGATACGTCGAGGGTTGGGTCCGGCTGGCGGCGGCATGTCAGAGCCTGGGAGACGCCGCCGGGCGTGAGCTGGCGCTGGCGAGGGCGGCCGCGCTCCCGGGAGGGGCCGCTCGGGTCGCCGCGTTCCGGCGGACGCTCGGACCGGTCGGGCCGTGAGTCGGATGCCGGCGCGCCGCGACGACGCCGGGCGCCGCCGCGATGTCCTCGTCGCGCCGATCCCGCGCGTGCGTGCGCCCTTCGCGCGGCCCGGTTTCTTGCTTCGCCTGTGCGCGGCTGATAGCGTGCGGTTGATCTGAATCGCCGCGTCCCTCCCCCCGGTCCAAGACACCATGATCGTCACGCCCGCCCCACCCGAGTGGGTCCTCCATCCGCGTTCGCAGCCGCAACAGGCGCATCTGCTCGCCCGCGAGCTGGGCGCCCCGCCCGCGATCGGTCACTCGCTGGTGCATCGCGGCCTGACCGATGTGGCGCAGGCCCGCCAGTTCCTCTCCCCGCTGCTGGACGATCTGCACGACCCGATGCGCCTGCTCGGCCTCGCCCTCGCGCTCGAACGCATCCAGCGCGCGCTCGCCGCGGGCGAGTCCATCCTGGTGCAGGGCGACTACGACGTGGACGGCATCACCTCCACCTATCTCCTCCACACCGCGCTCGGCGAGCTCGGGGCGAAGGTCCACTGGCGCATCCCGCACCGCACCCGCGACGGCTACGGTCTCTCGCTCGGCGCGGTCGAGGAGGCGCGCAGGATCGGCTGCACGCTGATCGTCACGGTGGACTGCGGGATCACGGCGATCGAGCCGGTGGCGCATGCCCGAAACCTCGGGATCGACACCGTCGTCACCGATCACCACGAACCCCCGGCCACCCTGCCCGATGCGTACGCGGTGGTGAATCCGCTCCGGCCCGGCTGTCCCTATCCGTTCAAGTCTCTGGCCGGCGTCGGGGTCACCTACAAGCTGGTTGAGGCGCTCATGCGCGAGCGCGGGCGCGCCCGGCACGCGGAGGACTTCCTCGACCTGGTGGCGCTCGGCACCATCGCCGACGTCGTGCCGCTGGTGGGCGAGAACCGCATCCTCGCCACGTACGGGCTCGAGCGCCTCAATCGCACGCGGCACCTCGGGCTGCGCGCGCTGATCGAGCGTGCGGGCCTCGCGGGGCGCAAGGTCACGAGCGGCCAGGTGGCGTTCGTGCTGGCGCCACGGATCAACGCGGCCGGCCGCATGGGGGACGCGGGTCAGGCGCTCCGCCTGCTGCTCGCACGTGATGAGGGCGAGGCGCGCGCCTGCGCGGACAGTCTCGAGGACGACAACGACCGGCGGCGCAGCTTCGACGAGAAGGCGACCGTGGACGCCGCGGCCCGGGTCGAGCGCGAGCTGGGCTGGCCGGAATGCGCTTCGATCCTGCTCTGGTCCGACGACTGGCATCCCGGCGTCATCGGCATCGTGGCCTCGCGATTGGTCGAGCGCTTCCGGCGTCCCACGATCCTCGTCGCGCTCGATGGCGAGCGCGGCCGCGGGTCGGGCCGGAGCCTGCCGGGGCTCGACCTGACACGCGTGCTGGATGGCTGCGGAGACCTGCTCGAGGCCTATGGCGGCCATGCGCTCGCCGCCGGCCTCACCGTCGCCGCGGCCCGGCTGCCGGAACTGCGTGAGCGGCTCGAGCGGCTGGTGGGCGAGCGGGTACGTCCCGGCGACCTGGTGCGGAGACTCGAGTACGACTGCGCGCTGACGCTGGGCGAGTGCGATCGCGGGCTGGTCGACTGGATCGAGCGGCTTGCCCCGCACGGGCTCGACAACCCCGAACCGGTCTTCCACATCGCGCAGGCCGAGGTCGCGTCGGCGTCGGTCGTGGGTGGCGGCAAGCATCTGCGCCTCAGCCTGCGGGACGCGACCGGGAGCGCCGAGGCGATCGGCTTCGGGTTCGGCCCGCAGGCCGACACGGTGCGCCGCGCCGGACAGTGCGGGCTGCTGTTCACGCCGACCCGGAACGAGTGGAACGGCACCACCCGCATCCAGCTCAAGTTCAAGGGCCTCAAGCTGCCGTGAACGGCGCCAGCGCCCATCCCGAGCTGCGCGCGGCGCTGGTCGCCGAACTCGAGGAGCGCGCCCCGCGCGTGGACCGTGACCGGGTCGGGACGGCGTTCGATTTCGCCGACCAGGCCCACGGCGACCAGCAGCGCGAGTCCGGCCTGCCGTTCATCTCCCACGCCGTCGAGGTGTGCCGCATCCTCCTCGGCCTGCTCGAGACGCGGCTCGATACGACGCTCGCCTCGGCGGCGCTGCTGCACGACGTGGTCGAGGACACCGCGATCAAGCCGGTGGACCTCGAGAAGCGATTCGGCAAGGAGGTCGCCGGGCTGGTCGAGGGCGTGACCAAGCTCTCCTCGCTGCACTTCGACAGCCGCGAGGCGGCCCAGGCCGAGAACTTCCGCAAGATGCTCCTGTCCATGTCGCGCGATCTCCGGGTCATCTTCGTCAAGCTCGCCGACCGGCTGCACAACATGCGCACCATCGAGTTCCTGCCGGTCGAGAAGCGGCTGCGAATCGCCGCCGAGACCCGCGACATCTACGCGCCGCTCGCGCACCGGCTGGGCATGGCCGGCATCAAACGCGAGCTCGAGGACCTGGCGCTCAAGGTGCTCGACCCGGACGCCTACCAGCAGCTGATGCAACGCATCCAGTCGCGGCGCGAGGAGCGCGAGGCGTTCCTGGGCGAGGTGCGCGAGCTGATCCTGGGCGGGCTGCGTGCGGCCGGGATCAAGGCCGAGGTCACCGGGCGCCCGAAGCACTTCTACTCGATCTACCAGAAGATGCAGGCGGGCCGCCCGCTGGAGGACATCTACGACCTGTTCGGGCTTCGCGTCATCACCCACACGCGCAACGACTGCTACCGGGCGCTGGGCGTCGTGCACGACCAGCTCGAGCCGGTCGGCGACCGGTTCAAGGACTACATCGCCACACCCAAAAGCAATCTCTACCAGTCCCTCCACACCACCGTCGTGGCCCGCAACGGCGAACTGGTCGAGGTCCAGATCCGCACACGCGAGATGCACCGGACCGCCGAGACCGGGGTCGCCGCCCACTACGTCTACAAGCAGGGCGGCCAGGTCGACGAGGAGCTGGATGCCAAGCTCGGCGGGTTCGTGGCGCAGACCGCCGACTGGCAGAACACCGCCAGCGACGACGAGTACATGGATTTCCTCCGCACCGCCCTCTATCAGGAGGAGGTGTACGTCTACACGCCGCGAAGGGAGTTGAGGCGGCTGGCGAAGGGCTCGACCCCGCTCGACTTCGCGTTCCAGATCCACACCCAGGTCGGCCAGCACACCGTGGGCGCCCGGGTGAACGGCGAGCTGGTGCCGCTGCGCTACGTCCTGCGCAACGGCGACACGGTTGAGATCGTCACCTCGCCACAGGCCCGGCCGCACGAGGACTGGCTCAAGATCGCCCGCACCACCGGCGCGCGCAGCAAGATCCGGCACTGGTTGCGCCAGCAGCGGCATGCCGACAGCGTCTCACTCGGGCGCGAGATGCTGGATCGCGAGAACAAGCGCCTGCGCGTCAAGCCCTCGGACGCCGATCTCGAGGAGATCGCAAAGGAGCTCGGCTGCACCGACCTCGACCAGATGTACGCGCGGCTCGCGGAGGGCTCGGTCTCGATCAACACCATCGTCCGCAAGCTCACTCCCGAGAAGGAGACGTTCGCCGAGCGGCTCGCCAAGGGGCCGCTCGAAGCGCTCGGCATCGGCCGCAAGCCGGCCGGCGGCATCCGCATCCATGGCATCGACAACGTCATGTTGCACTTCGCGCGCTGCTGCCAGCCGGTGCCGGGGGACCGGGTCATCGGCATCGTCACCCAGGGGCGCGGGGTCTCGGTGCACCGGCAGGATTGTCCCAATACGTTCGACGACCGCGTCGCGCGCGAGCGCAAGGTGACGGTGGAGTGGGACGCCGGCCGCGGCGAGACCTTCCCGGTGCGGCTCGTCGTCTACGGGCACGACCGAACCTCGCTGCTGGCCGACATCGCCAAGGCGATCGCCACCACCCAGGTGAACATCCGCACCGCCGGCATGGCGAGCGAGGATCAGACCGCGCGGGGCGTGTTCGTGGTCGAGGTGACGCACCTGGCGCGGCTCCAGGAGGTCATCGGGGCCATCCGGAAGGTGAAAGGCGTGTCCCGCGTCGAGCGGCGCCAGCGCTTTCTCAAGACCGGGCCTCCCGCCCGCAAGGCGGGCGGCGAGACGTGAGCGCGCGGGCGGAATTATCCACGCGGGCGGTCGAGCGCCGCGGTCGGCGGGCATGAGAGCGTTCATCCAGCGCGTCACCCGTGCGCGGGTGACAGTCGAGGGACGTGTGACGGGGGCGATCGAGCGCGGGCTCCTGGTGCTGCTCGGCGCCACCCATGCGGACGGCGACGCCGAGGCCGACTGGATGGCCCGGAAGGTCGCGGGGCTCCGCGTATTCGAGGACGAAGGCGGCCGTATGAACCTCGACCTCGCGGCCGTGGGCGGCCGCGCGCTGGTCGTGCCCCAGTTCACGCTCTATGGCGACGCCCGTCGCGGACGCCGCCCCGATTTCCTCGCCGCCGCGCGCCCGGAACAGGCCGAGCCGCTATTCGAGCGATTCTGCGCGACCCTTGCCGGCGCCGGCCTCGGGGTCGAGCGGGGCGTGTTCCGCGCGCACATGGCGGTCGAGCTGGTGAATGATGGCCCGGTGAGCCTCCTGATCGAGAGCCCGTCGCCCGCGGAGGCTCAGGCCGCGGGTGACC